>CAIXKQ010000018.1 GCA_903920065.1 uncultured Actinomycetes bacterium | reverse complement strand
CGGGTGTCATCAAGAACAAGATTCGTAATCGAATCTCACGCTCGATGGCAACTGCGGTGCCAAAGGCAACAGATTCAGAGCGTAAAGAACTTGAAGGTCATCACTAATAGCTAAGAAATTAGTTCTGAAGAACTAAGGCAACGCCCAGTGTGGTCATAGCAATTCCGATGAACCCCTGGGCGTTGATCTTTTCCCCAAAGAGAACGTATGTCTCCAGCACTGCAATGGGCGGCACCAGATAGAACAAGGATGAAACTTTCGCGGCAGAGCCACGATTAAGTAGCCAGAAGAGCAAGAGCACTGCCGCAATCGATGTGACAAGCACCGCCCAGAGCATTGCAAATAGACCGGTCTGCGTGAGGTGGAACTCAGTCTTACCTAGCGCAACAGAGAGAATCAGCAGAACGACGCCAGAAATCGCAAACTGATAAGTGGTACCGATTAATAGTGGAATCGAATGACCTATCTTCTTCTGCATCAAGGTCGCAACGGTGCTTCCTACGAGAGCCAAGACCAATAGCCCGAGTGATGTCCCCGTAAAGTGCGATGTGCCAGAGAGCTTAGGCAGGACAACAAAGAAGACTCCGATGAAGCCCAGAATTAATCCGATCCCTTGTTTCCGAGTTAAGGGTTCACTCAATAATCGAATGGCAATCAGGGAGACCAGCACCGGCTGCATGCTGGTAATGACTGAAGATAGCCCTGCGGGTGCTCCCAAGCTGATGGCATACCAAACTCCGGCTAAATACATGCCGTGAAGGGTGATGCCGATTGCCAGTGATGCAAGGAAATCACGCCGCGAAAGTTTTATTGGCGCTCTAAAAATAAGTGCAATCACAAAGAGAATGAGTGCGGCTAGAAGTAATCTGATTGCCAGAAAATAGAGCGGGTCCCCTGATGAAAATGCATACTTTGAAACCGGAAAACCTGAGCTCCAGATAAGGATGAAGATCCAGGGCGCAAGTGCCACTAGCCTTCGCACAATATCCTTGCGGCTACTTCGCTAGAAATTCTTAGTAATTGCTACTGGTCAGTGGCTTTTCGTACTCAGTCACCATACCAATGATGCTGATAATGAGCGTACCCAGGGCAATAAGTGCGAGCCACCATCCGATAATCAGACCAAGACCCATAGCGGTTGCACTTAAGGCAACCGGTAGCGGCCACCAGGAGTGCGGGCTATAGAAACCAAGTTCACCGGCATCATCTGCGATCTCACCTTCAAGATTATCTGAAGGAATATCAAAACCAATTCGCTTCTGGGTGAACCAGATATAGAAGCCGACCATCCCAGCCAGGCAAGCCGCAAGGATCATGCCGGTAATACCAACAGCTTCACCACCAACGTAGTAATAGACGATTGCCATGATCACATAGAAAACTGAAAGACCTGAAAAGAGCTGCCAGTTAGTCTTCATGTTTAGTGACCTTCTGTCTTTATGTGAGGGTGGTGCAGATCAAATGCTGGTCGCTCAGAGCGAATACGTGGCATCGATGTGAAGTTATGGCGTGGTGGTGGACATGATGTTGCCCATTCCAGGGAGGAGCCATATCCCCACGGATCATCGACTTCAACCTTCGGTGAATTACGAGTAATCCAGACGTTGACGAAGAATGGAATCATTGAGAACGCCAACAGGAAAGAACCAATAGTAGAAATTGTGTTCATCTGCGTGAAGCCATCGGTCGCTAGGTAGTCGGCGTAACGACGAGGGAATCCCTTAATCCCCAGCCAGTGCTGAATCAGGAAGGTGAGGTGGAAACCGAAGAAGAGAGTCCAGAAATGAATCTTGCCAAGACGTTCATTGAGCATGCGTCCGGTCATCTTTGGCCACCAGAAGTAGAAACCTCCGAACATAGCAAAGACAACAGTTCCAAAGAGCACATAGTGGAAGTGCGCAACCACAAAGTAGGAAGCAGAGACCGCGAAATCAAGTGGTGGTGAGGCCAAGATGATTCCGGTGAGGCCGCCGAAGAGGAATGTGACAAGAAATCCCATTACGAACAACATAGGTGTTTCAAAGGTGACATGGCCTCGCCACATGGTTCCAATCCAGTTAAAGAATTTCACACCAGTGGGAACACCAATAAGGAATGTCATGAATGAAAAGAATGGCAAGAGAACTTTTCCACTTGCAAACATGTGGTGTGCCCATACTGCAACCGAAAGAGCTGAAATAGCAATAGTTGCTGCAATCAATCCCTTGTAACCAAAGATCGGTTTACGACTAAAGACCGGAAGAATTTCAGTTGCAATTCCAAAGAATGGCAGTGCCAGAATGTAGACCTCGG
>CAIXKQ010000017.1 GCA_903920065.1 uncultured Actinomycetes bacterium | reverse complement strand
GGGTTGTGTTGGCTGCTTCATATAAATTCTCAATCCCAAGCAGTTCTTCAACTTTAGTGACTCCGTCTTCGAGGATTCCAACGGTCTTCTTCTTTTCATCTACTTCATAGTGTGAATCGCGTTGCAGTTTGGTTGCAATATTTGCGAACTCGACATACCACTTCGTTGCCTTATCAGCCGGTCCACTAATGATGAGTGGCGTACGAGCCTCATCAATAAGAATCGAGTCAACTTCGTCGACAACTGCGAAATAGTGATCACGCTGCACGCAGTCTTCGAGTGACCATGCCATATTGTCGCGAAGATAATCAAAACCAAATTCATTGTTTGTGCCATAAGTAATATCTGAAGAGTATGCCGCACGACGTTCTGCAGATGTCATGCTGTTAAGAATTACTCCAACGCTGAGACCAAGGAATCGGTGAACACGACCCATCCATTCGCTGTCACGTTCAGCCAAGTAATCATTGACTGTAACAACGTGGACTCCACGTCCTGCTAATGCGTTCAGATAAGAAGGAAGTGTTGCAACGAGAGTCTTTCCCTCACCGGTGCGCATTTCTGCGATATTGCCACGGTGAAGCGCCGCTCCACCCATGATTTGAACGTCATAGTGACGTTGGCCAAGTGTGCGCTTTGCCGCTTCTCGAACAACGGCAAATGCCTCTGGGAGTAAATCATCGAGTGTTTCGCCTTGCGTAAGACGTTTCTTAAACTCTGCTGTTTTATCGCGCAGTTGGTCATCAGGCAGTGCAGAGATTGAACTTTCGAAGGCGTTAACCTGTTCAACGACCTTGCTTAACTCGCGAAGAATTTTTCCTTCGCCAGCTCGCATAATGCGGTCGAGAATTGATGCCATCTATCTACCTTCCACTTTCCGATCCCCATTGCGTGCAATGGATGCCCTATTCGAGCCCCCTTATCGTAGAGGTTCTGCCACGCAAGCTGTAATCGCAGCCGAGACTTCAATCCCTGCAGCACGTAATGCCCGGGCAGCCTCCTGCAAAGTCACCCCCGTTGTGACGAGGTCATCGACAATGATTGCCTTTCCACTGTGATATCGCACTGAAGTCAGTGCCCCTTCTAAATTTTCTAGTCTCCCTTTCGCATCGAGCTTTGATTGATCCTTGACGACCCTGGTGTGAGTCAATAATTCACTTGTTGACACTCGTGTCCCACGGGCAATTTCTCGAGTTAATTCGTTGATGAATTGCCTCCCTCGCAATCTTGCGACAGATTTCCTGGATGGAATTGGAACTAAAAATCCAATTCCTTGCTCTTGCAAACATAGTGAAAGTGAATGAGAAAGTGCGTCCACCATTAGCTCATCTGCTCGTCGTAATCCAAGTTCTTTTGCAGCCAATAAAACTTTCCCCGCAATTGGTGAATAAGGAATAGAAGAGTAAATAGGGAATTGTGGTTTTTGATGGGAGCGAGATCTATAAATTCTCGGCTGCCAGAATTTTCTGCACTGCGAACAAATCTCCAAACCCAGGGCGCCACAACCTAGACAGCGAACTGGAAATATGAGCTCTTCCAGTGATCTGAGTAAATTCATCTAGCCATACTGCTGCAATGACCGCACGCAGTTATTGGTAAAAAGCCTCCTGGTGGAAATCTTTTGGTGTCGCCTTAATGGGTCTTGAATTTATTAATTCGCCGGCCTTGCGAGGCAAGGTGAGAACAAAGTGAGCTCCTTGGTTTGGACGCCCCCACGCATCTAATTCGCCATTGTGAAGTCGCGCATCCTCAAGTGCGATGGAAAGACCTAGACCAGTTCCACCTCGCACTCGAGCACGTGACGGATCTTCTCTCCAGAACCGGTCAAAGACGCGAGTGAGTGCAGATTCATCAAGTCCTGAACCGTAATCTCGAACACCAATACCAACCTCGGTATCGGTAGCAACGACGCTCACAAGAACCTTCTTACCTTCAGCATGATCGAGTGCGTTTGAGAGGAGATTTCGCATGATGCGCTCAACTCTGCGGATATCAGCATTAATGCTGACAAACTCTCGATCGGCCACCACTTGTATTTGCTGTGTGGGTGAATCGCTAGCGAGGTCGAAATCAGTGGCGCATCGATTTATGAGGCCAATAACATCAAAATCGACGGGCTCGAGAACGGCGACCTCGGCATCAAAACGACTTACCTCAAGTAAGTCTTCGAGCAAACGCTCAAATCTATCTAGTTGAGCAACTAGGAGCTCTGAACTTCGAGCAACGAGTGGATCAAAAGAGCTGCGTTGGATGTGAATTACCTCTGATGCCATGCGCAGTGTGGTCAAAGGTGTCCGTAGCTCGTGGGTTACATCAGATACAAAACGCTGCTGGACACGTGAGAGATGTTCTAGGCGAGTAATTTGCTCTTCAATGGACATGGCCATCTCATTATAAGAAATTGCCAGGGTCGCCATCTCATCGGTTGAAACAACCTTCATTCGCTGCGTGAAATCTCCTTGCGTAAACTGATTAGCGATCCGTGCTGCTTCACGTACGGGTCGAACCACTTGTCGCACTACGAGCCAGGTAATAAGTCCGATCAGGAAGATTAGAGCGACACCAGTGATGAGAAGTGAGTTCTTAATGAGATCCACTGTTGCAGTCTGATTCTTAAGGGAGAAAATGATGTAGATCTCGTAACGTCCCCCGGTAGGAATAATAATTCTCTGACCCACAAAGAGAGAGTCAATGCTCTCCTTGTTGTTATACCGGGCAAGTCCGTAGGCATAATGAAGTTTGGAATCTTTTTTGATCTGGGCACGGATTTCTTTAGGAATGGATGAGCTCTTAATAACATTTGAAGACATTTCATAAGAATTGGCTGTAGTTGGTCCGCCCGGAGACTTCAGAAAGATAACTTCTCGCCGCTCCTCATTGATTCCTTGCGTCGAGGTTCTTACAACGAATTCGGCAAGAGCCTTTTTACGATCTTCAACTGTCATCGACTGGGAAGCGAGAACTTGGTATTCGGCATTAAAAAATGTATATCGAGCTTCAGCTAGCGAAGAGTTCAAACTAGTAGCCAGAATTCCATCTGCCAGCCGTGAATACAGCGCAGAACCGGTAAGCCAGACTACGGTTAACGACAGCAACAGCGTTGAGAGAATCACTCGCGTTGCAAGTGAATGTTTGAGTGACCGTCGTAAACGGTTCATGTTAAGCGGCTCCGCCCGCCTTATAGCCCACTCCACGAACCGTCATAATAATTTCAGGACGATCAGCGTCGTGCTCAACCTTAGAACGAAGTCGCTGCACGTGCACATTGACCAATCGCGTATCAGTTGTTTGACGGTAGCCCCAGACCTCACTTAAAAGCGCGTCACGTGTAAATACACGACCTGGATCTTTTGCTAAGGCCACAAGTAAATCAAATTCAAGACGAGTCAATTGAATGAGTGTTGCACCGCGACGAACTTCATGAGCTGTCACATCGATAGTGATGTCACCGATTGAAAGAAGGCCGGTCACATCAGAATTCGTGCGACGCAAACGAGTGCGAATACGCGCAATGAGTTCAGCCTTGTCCCTAAAGGGCTTTTGCATGTAGTCATCGGCGCCTGCTTCAAGCCCCCGCACAACATCCTGGGTCTCCCCCTTGGCGCTGAGCATCACGATTGGAACCATTGATTCTTTTCTAATTAGTCGACAGACCTCTATGCCATCTATTCCTGGCAACATGACATCAAGTAAGACGAGGTCCGGAGGATTATTTCTAAATACCTCCAGCGCCTCATCTCCTCTACTCACCATATCTACATCGAAGCCTGAACTTGTAAGAACAATTCCAAGCATTTCGGCGAGATCTTGATCGTCATCGACGACCATAATGAGTGTCATGCGAGATTAACGATCATTTATGAACCGTGCTCCCAAGAATTAAGGTACATATCTTGAGCTGGTGTGAGTACATCGATACGTCCACCCATTGAAATGAGTTTAAGTGCTGCAACTTCCTTATCGATATATGTTGGAACTTCATGCACTCCGGCAGGAAGGTTCTTTGCTTCCTTAACGAGGTATTCCGCAGTCAGGGCCTGATCAGAGAATGACATATCCATTACTGACGCTGGGTGACCTTCTGCTGCACCGAGGTTTACTAGGCGACCTTCAGCTAGAAGAAGTAAGCGGCGACCATCTTTCATCACATATTCATCAGTCTGGTGACGCATCTTTGCATTCTTCTGTTTTGAGTTCTGCTCTAGCCATGCAACATCGATTTCGATATCAAAGTGACCTGAGTTGGCCATAATTGCGCCATCTTTCATGACTGCGAAGTGTTCATCGCGCAGTACATCGCGGTTACCGGTGACTGTAATAAATACATCGCCAACTTTGGCTGCATCTAACATCGGCATCACTCGGAAGCCTTGCATCATCGCATCGAGTGCCTTAGTTGGATCAATTTCTGTCACAACTACATCTGCGCCCATGCCCTTTGCACGCTCTGCAACACCTTTTCCGCAATAACCAAATCCTGCTACTACGACAATGCGTCCTGCAAGTAAGAAGTTAGTGGCACGGAAGACCGCATCAAGAGTTGATTGACCTGTGCCATAGCGATTATCAAACATGTGCTTTGTGTCTGTGTCATTTACTGCAATCATCGGAAATGTGAGTGCACCATCTTTTGCCATCTGGTTAAGGCGAATAACTCCAGTAGTAGTCTCTTCGCAGCCACCAGCGATATTTGGTAGGAGCTCCTTGCGAGTTGTGTGAAGTGTGTTTACTAGATCGCAACCATCATCGAATACTTGGTGAGGTTCGATGTCGAGTGCAGCATTGATGTGCGAGTAGTACCCGTCACGATCAACTGCATTACGTGCAAATACAGAGATTCCGTATTCATGAACAAGCGCTGCAGCTGTGTCATCTTGAGTAGACAATGGGTTAGAAGCACAGAGAGCAATTTCAGCGCCGCCAGCTTTAAGAACACGCATCAAGTTAGCAGTCTCAGTTGTGACGTGCATACAAGCTGCGATTCGCACCCCGGTAAATGGTTGTGACTTTTCAAAACGTTCACGAATTTGTGCAAGAACCGGCATGTTGCGTTCTGCCCATTCGATGCGCTTGCGCCCCTCGGCGGCAAGTGAAGCGTCGGCAATATCGTGCTTTGGAACTGTTGTTACTTGAGTCATGAAAAATATCTCCCTAGGTAGTTCCTCAATTGACTATGAGGATTGTCTTTTTCGCTTGACCTTCGGCGTAGGGCTCTACTGTGCTAGTCGGCTAGGGAATTAGTTTAGTGGACTCCGGGAAAAAGGGTGAAACAGACTTAGCTTCGTATCGCCTTCAGTACATCATCGCGTACCTTCTCCATGCGCCCTTCGGTAGAAGCCTCAACATTGAGTCGAAGGAGTGGCTCGGTATTAGAGGCCCGAAGATTAAACCACCAGTCTTTGGAGCTGACAGTCAGACCATCAAGGTGATCCATCTCAACTTCACTATCTGCTTCATATTTTTGCTGGATACTTTCCATCGAGGCAGCCGAATCCGAGACTGTCGAGTTAATTTCTCCACTTGAGTGATATCTATTAAATGGCTTGAGAATTGTGGAGAGTGACTTCTTGCTTTCACCGAGTGCGGCAATTGCATGAAGTGCCGCCAGCATTCCAGAATCTGCCTTCCAAAAATCTCTAAAGTAGAAGTGCCCTGAGTGTTCTCCGCCAAATACGGCATCTGTTTCGGCCATGAGTTTTTTGATATATGAATGGCCCACACGCGAACGAACTGCTGTTCCACCGTTTTCCTCAACAACTTCTTTCACTGCACGCGAAGAGATGAGGTTATAAATAATATTTGACCCGGGATGCTTAACTAGCTCGCGAGATGCAATCAGTGATGTCAAAGCAGATGGATTGACAAGAGCTCCCTTTTCATCAACAAGGAAACAGCGATCGGCATCACCATCGAATGCGAGCCCGATATCTGCACCATGCTTCTTCACCGCCTTCTGTAGATCAAGTAGATTCTTTGGATCAATAGGATTTGCTTCGTGATTAGGGAAAGAACCATCTAGTTCAAAGAAGAGCTCAATTACCTCTGCATTGAGTCGCTTAAAGACGGCAGGTGCTGTGTATCCGCCCATTCCATTTCCCGCATCAATAACAATTTTCAAAGGGCGAATCTGTGAAACATCGACCAAGGTCAGTAAATGATCGACATATTCCTCAAGCATATTCTTCGATTTCTCGACACCGATATTTCTCATCGCCATGGGAGTGCCTTCATGAACGAACTTTTCGATTGTTAACAAGCCTGACTCTTTACCTATGGGACGTGCTCCACTAAAACAGAGTTTGATTCCATTGTATGCAGCAGGATTATGGCTTGCGGTAAACATCGCACCTGGCAGATTTAACTTTCCGGCAGCGAAATACAACATGTCTGTGGAGGCAAGTCCGATCCGAATGACATCAAGGCCCTGAGAGGTAACGCCAGCAGAAAATGCAGTTGCGAGCGTGGGAGAAGAAGGGCGCATATCTTCACCAATGACAACGGTTCCTGGTTCGCGTTCAATTTCTAAGAAGCGAGCGAAAGCAACGCCTGTAGCAAATGCAAAATCTGGCGTGAGTTCTTCATCTACCAGCCCGCGGATGTCATAGGCTTTAAATATCGATGCGCTCATGAATGTATCGTAAAGAATTGACTATGCAGAAGTGAAATTAGGAAGGCACTGCGCGCAAATGCCCGCGTCTGCCCACGCTTGATTGTGAAGTAGTTGTTGAGACATCAGTAGGCGAGGCGTGAGAATTCAGAGCTACCTCTCGGACAGCATCGGCAATCGCCATCAGATCATCTTCACTTGGTCCACTCTGATTTTCATCTACAGCTTGCTTGATAACATTCCAACCTTGCGGAACGGTAAGTCGCGCAGAATGTTTATCGCAGAGATCATATGAATGAGGTTCAGAAAAAGTTGCCAATGGTCCAAGGACGGCAGTGGATTCAGCATAAATATAGGTAAGGGTCATCGATGCCGAAGAAGTGCAGCTCACACGAGAGCAACTGCGCCCAGAACGTACCGAAGAACTCATGTGTATAAGGCTATCGGTGTAGCTAAAGAAGTCAGGGATTTAACACACGGATATTTGAATCTGGAATTGAAGACTTTGTCAGCACACTGCCGGGCGTCAAGGGAACATATCCATATCCACTCTTAGATGAAACCAGAGCTGCGCCAGAAGTTCCGGGTGAGATTGCCGAAAACCTGACAGACCGGGCAGAGTCAGACAGTACGTAAGTAGCTATGTCAGTGCCTTTGATATCAATTGTTCTAGATTTGCCGCCGGCCAGCATCACTGTAAGTCTGACTTCGATTTCACTGCCCGTGAAAACCAAAGTGGGAGCTAGTCCAGTTGTAGCCAAGGTGAACTCTTGTAAGTCCGGAACCGCGGTGCTCCACACGAAATCACTCTTGCCTTGCGAGACCGTAGGTGAAAAGACGGATCCGAGAATCGGCTGATCGGATGAAATATGTAGCGCAAATTTTCCGGAGGACATCAAGATATTCATGGGGATCTCAACGACCTTCTTATGAGCAATCACCTTGCCGTTAATCCCAACAGGAGAAAAGGTTCCATCGGTAGAGCGAATCTCAGCGCTGATACGCGCATCAATATCTCCAGGGACTAAGAGTCGCAATGTGTGGGGGCTCGGGGTCTTCTTCTTCACTTGCTGCGGGATGGCCGGAATCTGCAACTTCTTTCCCGGATCATCAGTTGAGTTAACAATGTCTCCGCCAAGAGATCTCAGCCCCTTGCCACGTTCATCTACAAGAAAACCATTGACACGGCCAGACTTTGCTTCAATATGGATAGCAATTGATTTCGAACCTGGTGCCAAAGATGGCAACGAGATTTGCTTAAAAGTATTCGCACCCACGATTAGATCCCGGGGCGTCAGTGCACCATTTTCGCTAAAGACTGAGACACGAACAAGTGCTTTACCTAAACCACTATTTACTAGGTTCAAAGACCCTTTCGAAGTGATATCTGCAGTTGCGCCAACAAACCACCGCGAAGTAATCGGGGCCTGACATGCCGATGCACCGGCCCACACCCCTTTTCGAACCTGCCACACAACAGGAGTAATTGCTCCGGCATCGATGACTGCAGATTGGGAAGCGATTGCATAACGGCTTATTCCTGCCTCACGAGTGTTCATAGCAGAGGTGCCGGTTTTTCTAATCTGCGTCTTTGAGCTTGCTAATGAAATTGCTGTGGTTAAACCTGATGTATTAGGTGGGCAAATAACAGAAGGGTATGACTGATTAAATCGAGATGTTGAGACGGTAAAGTTAAGCAAATTGCTAATCGCCAAGATCGAGATTGTCGCAAGGACTAGAAGCAAACCACGGTTACTTTTCATGCCAGCTCCTTCTCTGAGATCTCACTCTTTCGGCGCCCAGAAGGCAGCGCAAGCACAATGACCGTGACTAGCACAATCATGAAGAAGGAGATCCAGGCCCTTCGCTGTGTTCCATCATGAAAGATGGTGACTTCGCCAGCGTTGGTGATTTCAAAGGTAGGAAGACCATCGCGATCTTCAATACGGGCTGCAGTAAATCCATCTTGGTAAATTCTCCACCCTTTACTAAAACTTTCAGTGAGTGTGAGTGTTCCTGGACGCGGCACAATGGCGCTAATTCCAGTAGCTTCAATGATAGAAACTTCTCCTGCATAGTCGGTGAGAATGATGCGTCCTGTTGGCTCACTTACCTTCCAGACAATTCCAGCTTTTGTCGCAGAGGTTCTAATGAAACCACCTAAGCCATCAATAGTTTGAACTACCTCATCAATAATCGGATTCTTTAAGTAAACGTATTTGATTCCGTAGGTTGCTAAGACTTCACTTGAAGTCACCCCAGTATTGTCGATTAAGCCTTCAACTGCTCGGGAAATTACTTCCGTGTCCGCCGGCGCAACATCTACTTCACCCAGTGTGATGTCTTGTCCTCTGGAAATGTAATAGGACAGAGTTTGCTCGCCATTTCTGGTGTATGGACGAAGCACGAGTGACTTGGCGCTCTTCTCTATTGCAAGGTAGGCCGGTAGCACGTTCTTTTGCCCCGTGCGAAGTGGTGAATCTGCTCCCGCAGAAACCAACCAGGAAAGAGATGTCGCACTATAAACCAGGGTTAAAGCGAGAATGAGTGCAACCGAAATATGCCGGAAATTAATGTGGGATTGTTCAAGTCGAGATCTAATTTTATCGAACATCACAACACCAGAAGTTAATGAGAAGAGTGTGGCGATTGCGATAAAGGTTCCAACAGATACTTGGGCATTTAACGGTGTTCCATTACCCGGTATGACTGCAACGCTAATCAAAGTTCCACTTAGTAAGAATGTAATTCCTGGGACTGCAAATTTTCGAGCAGCGGTAGTTGAGAAATAGGCGACGAGCAGAATTGCCACGATTGGACTAAGGCACCACCACGGAAGAGATCCCGGCCCACCGGGATTGGCAAGGATTGCGAAGTTCGGTCCGCCGCCTGAAACAGATAATCCAATCTCGCGCAGAATACGTGTTGGGTTGAGTAATACACCGAAAGAGGCTGGCGTCGATAATAAGAATGGGATTATCAGAAGTGTCAGGCGACGCTTGAGTCGCTCGAGGAAAAGTTGATCTTTGCGATTATTCGACGCTTTCCTGAAGTCGTCGAAAATTGTAAGGATTATTCCCACAAAAAGGATGAGCAGCACCGATGGATTAAAGGAAAGCAGGAACCAGATAAAAAGTGAGTACCCAAAGATGCTGCGCCAACTCCAGCGATCAATTTCGGCCCAGGCATGAAATTGCCTCATGAAAAATGGCAGTAACGCCATAAAGACGAGTACTCCAAGTCGACCGCCGTTCACCGAAGCAATGGCCACGGGCGATAAGGCATAGAGCAAGGAAGCACCGGCTGATAGCCACTGATTATCCGTAAATTTCTTTAAATATCGGTGTGCTGAGAGCAGCAGTATCAATGGAGCGATGAGAAAGAAAACGGTGATAAGTACTGAAACATTTCCGAAGAAGAGAAGAGATGCAACTGCAATGGCCAAGACCCAGGTAGGGGTGGATTGCGCACTACCCATACCCACGTCATGCCAACTAGAGATATAGAGCTTGATTAAATCTCGGAAACTACCTGGAGATTCGGCAAGAGCTCCTCCAGCTAATGGCCCAAACCTATGTCGTGCCCAGGAAAGTGAGATGAGCGTGATGATGGATGCAGCAATAATCATGGGTCGATAGAAGAGAGATCGCCACGGAGTTCGTGACACAGGGGTGAGTAGATCTTCATCCTCATTTATTTCTAGGTCACTGACAATCGGTAGTTCGTGTGAAGGTGAATGTGGAAGCATCACTGAACGTATCGTCGATCCCAGGCGAGAAATTGATGAACGAAGTTGGGATATGCGTGATGGAACAAAAGCATTGACCACTCTCGGAGAAATCAGTCGGTGCTGTTTACGAAATCTTCTAGCTGAAAGTAATTCGGTGGGATGAATAATAAGTGAGCCAATTGCCAAGATTTCATCCGATGCATAACCGGGGAGTTTGGCAAATAGATAACCAATAGAGCGCAAGATAGCTCCAGCAAATAGAGTGATGATGAGTCCAGGTATGGACCACACACTTGAGTTAGCAAGTAAGACATAGGCTGCATTGCGCCGATCTAGCAATAGCGGGCGGTGAAGAAATGCGCCTTTCACATCAACACTTCTTCGTTCAGTCGCCGATGCTTGGGCGTGATATCCAATTGCATCAGAGACGGCAATGACCGAATGTCCGGCAACGCGAACGCGCCAACCAAAATCGACATCGTCTCGGAATAACTCCAAATTCTGATCAAAGCCACCGAGTTCTTCAAAGACATCGCGGCGGATGAGGGCACCTGCTGTGCTCACAGAGAGAACTTCTGTTACGCCATCGTGTTGGCCTTGATCGTATTCAAGAGGTTCAAGACCTGTCCATCTTGCACCGTTAGTTGCAATACTGATTCCTAATTCAATGAGATGCGTTCGATCATGCCAACCAAGAAGTTTTGGTCCAGCCATCACAACACTTGGTCGATCAGCAATAGCTGCTAATAAAGATTCAAGTGCCGCAGGGTGCAACGCACAATCATCGTGGAGAATCCAAATCCATTCTTCGCTATCTTTAATGTGCGCAGGTAATTGTGTGATTCCATGAGCAATGGCAGCGCCAAATCCACTTTCGCGGTCGATAGTTGCAACTGGAATGCGAGCACCTTTAAGCAACTTCACCGAAGCATCGAGAGAGCCGGTATCAATAGCAAAAACTTGGTTAGGTCGAACAGATTGCTGAGCAAGTGAGGCGACAACTTCAGATAACCAAGTTGCTCCATCGTGTACAACTAAGAGTGCAGTTACACGCGGAGCGCTCATGGGAAGAACCTACCTAAAGTAAGGCCCAGGGCCTGAAATTGTTGCTGGTTGCCCTTACGCAGGGCGACGCTTAAGACGACGACGCTCACGCTCTGAGAGACCGCCCCAGATACCAAAGCGTTCATCATGTGCCAGAGCGTATTCAAGACATTCTTGTCGCACATCGCATGAGAGGCAGACCCGCTTTGCTTCGCGAGTGGAGCCACCCTTTTCTGGAAAGAAAGCTTCCGGATCAGTTTGAGCGCAGAGTGAGCGCTCTTGCCAGGAGAGTTCAAAATTCTCTCCATTAGCTAGTTGAATAGTCGGTCCAGCAGTGGGGGCTGATGGCTTGCCAGTCGATGTTCCTTCTGGGCGGATCGGCATATGAAAAGCTCCTCAAGTCATTAGGTCGCACTTCGCTGTGAAGAACGCGCTC
>CAIXKQ010000016.1 GCA_903920065.1 uncultured Actinomycetes bacterium | reverse complement strand
CTGGGTACGCTCTTTATTTTCTAAGAACTGAATATCATCAACCAGCAAAATATCTAGGTCGCGGTAGCGGCGCTGGAAAGCAGTAGCTTTATCATCACGGATAGAGTTAATAAAGTCATTGGTGAATTCTTCAGAAGAGACGTAGCGAACACGGACATTGCCATAGAGCTCTTTGGCATAGGCGCCAATAGCGTGTAGTAAGTGAGTCTTGCCAAGCCCGGATTCACCGTAGATAAAGAGCGGGTTATAAGCCTTTGCTGGTGCCTCGGCCACAGCCACCGCTGCAGCATGGGCAAAGCGGTTAGATGATCCAATAACAAATGTTTCAAAGATATAGCGCGCATTTAATTGTGATAACTCATCTGATTTAGGAACATCAGAGATGTCGCGGCCCATACCTGAACGAGATGGGATTACCTCAACAGCAACTGCAGGAGCAGGCAAATCTGCGAGCTCGATCGTTTCATCGACCATCACTGCAATATTTGCCTTCTCACCAAGTTCGGCGGTGAGCACTTCATTGATCACACTGCGAAGACGGGATTCAAGTACATCTTTTGCAAAGGCATTCGGGGCGGCAACCAGCAGACTGGTCGCCCCACCCTCTTTTTGTAGAAGGCCTAAAGGTTTGGTCATCGCCAAGAAAGCTCGGTGTTGAGGTTCACCCACCGAAACATGCTCGACCACGCGGCCCCATAATTGGGAGAGTTCGAGATCTACAACTGCCATCTACTCACCCCCAGGCTTATCCACAATGTTATCCACAGGCTGTGGTCTAAAGGTGAGGTTTAGCCTCAAATTAGACCGATTTCGACGGAAACCTGTGGAGAACCCGCAAAGTAGACCTCATTGGAGGAAATAGCAAGCGGTTATCCACAATTATCAGAGCGTAGAAGGGGTAGATCGCTGGTTTGACCCGCGGCTATCCACACCCGTAACCTTGCCATCTTGCCTCCCCCGTATTTATGACCAGCTAGGGCTAAAAAGCCCTCAACATTTTGGAGTTCTCATGACAAAGCGCACCTTTCAGCCAAATACGCGTCGCCGCGCCAAGAAGCATGGCTTCCGCGCCCGCATGGCTACCCGCGCAGGACGCGCAGTTCTCTCTGCTCGCCGTGCCAAGGGCCGTATAAAGCTCTCTGCTTAAGGTTTAAGAGCGCAACGGATCTTCTCGTGCTCCCAGCCGACGCACGTTTAACTTCAAGCTCTGATTTCGCCCGAGCAACTAAGAGCGGAATCCGAGTTACTACAGAACATTTTGTTGGATATCTCTACATTTCACCTGTCACAAATAACGCATCGGCTAAATGTGGACTCATCATTAATAAAACTGTCGGCGGATCCGTCAAACGTCACCGCCTTGCGCGCAAAGTTCGCCACGCAGTCTCACCTCATATTGTAGAACTCCCACTCGGATCACTTTTTGTTGTTCGCGCTCTTAAACAAAGCGATGATAAAAATGTTACGGCGGAGATTTCTACCCTCATCCAAAAACTTATTGAGCGCTCTAAAAAAATTGAGGCGCGCTAATGAAGCTACTTCTTACGGCGCTCACCCGCACCTATCAATTCTTTTCTAGCGCGTTCGCGCCACGATGCAAGTACTACCCGTCATGTTCTAACTACGCCCTCACGGCGATTACTCGCCACGGGCTAAAAGGTATTGCGATGGCTTCATACCGAATCCTTCGCTGCAACCCGTGGTCACTCGGCGGCGTTGATTATGTAGATGAAGACCTTGATTGCGCAGATGCTAAAAAAGCCCATAAAACACTAGTAGGAGCTCGCTAATGGATTCAATTCTTAACCCGCTTTACAACATTGTCTCCGGTGTTATGGTGGCTATTCACAAAGTAGTTTCACCTGTCTTTGGCCCAGACTCTGGCGTTACCTGGGCAATCTCAATCATGGGCCTTGTTGTACTGATCCGAATCATTCTTATCCCACTCTTTGTGAAGCAGATTAAAAGTCAGCGCGCAATGACGGCGCTACAACCACATATGAAGGAGATCCAAAAGAAGTATAAAGATGATCGCCAGAAGCAATCAGAAGAAATGATGAAGCTCTATAAAGATCATAAAACAAATCCACTAGCATCATGTTTTCCCATTATTGCACAGGCACCAATTTTCTTCGCACTCTTTACTGTGCTTAACGGAATTGCGAAAAACAAACCTCACGGATTCCTTAAAGGTGAATATTTAGTAAGCGCCGCCCAAGCCAAATTCTTCGGTGCACCCATCTCGGAAACTTTCCTAGGGACAGATAAACTCACTGTCAAAATTGTTACAGTCCTGCTCATTATTTTTATGTCTGGCACAACATTTACTACTCAGCGCCAACTGATGGTTAAAGGCATGCCGAAGATGGATGCAAGTAATAATATGATGTTGCAGCAACAGAAGATCATGTTGTATTTATTCCCAGTTATTTTTGCGGTCTCAGGTGTGAACTTCCCAGTGGGTGTATTGATTTACTGGTCGACTACAAACCTCTGGACATGGGGACAACAGTTTTATGTGATTAAGAGAAACCCGACCCCGGGATCTCCGGCATATGAAGAGTTACAGAGAAAGCGCGCCCATAAGGCGAAGCTCGATGCAAAGAGCACTGATGGAAATACTGATATTGAATCAACTCAAGACCAGACTCCAGAGATTGCCGGACAACGCCAACAACCAAAGAAGAAGAAAAAGAAGAAGTAAATACGGACAAATACTATTAATAACGCTTTAAATAGGACAAAGGAGAGCACGATGCCAGAATTAACAGAAAATGTAGATGTAATTGAAGAGGTAGAAGGCGCAACTGACGAGAAGGCGTCAAAGGCTCCAAAGAGCCCAGCCAAACTCGAAGAAGAGGGCGATATTGCAGCCGACTACTTAGAAGGCCTACTTGATATTGCAGATCTCGATGGAGATATCGATATCGATGTAGAAAATGGGCGCGCAGCCCTTGCTATCGTGGGTGGCAAACTCAAGCACTTAGTTGGCGCAGAAGGTGAAGTCCTTGATTCAATCCAAGAGCTCACACGCCTTGCGGTTCAGACAGCCACCGGAGATCGCAGCCGTTTGATGCTTGATATCGATGGTTTCCGCGCAGGCCGCCGCAAGGAGCTCACTGCACTGGCTGAGAAGATGGCAGAGCAGGCAAAGACCACAGGTAGCTCAATTAAGTTAGATCCAATGAATGCCTTTGAGCGCAAGATTATCCACGACACTATCCAGACTCTTGGCCTCACATCTGAATCAGATGGCGAAGATCCAAACCGTTTCGTAGTTATCTACCCGGCTTAGACCTAGACGACGTTTCACGTGGAACAGTCAGTAGAGGGGCTAGTCGGCCGCTACTTCCCAGAACGCCAGGCCGAAATCCGTGCCTTCG
>CAIXKQ010000015.1 GCA_903920065.1 uncultured Actinomycetes bacterium | reverse complement strand
GTTGCCGTCATTCAAGGTCCAGTTGGACTTTATCTGCACAAGACAAGTCCAGATTTGCCACCACAGGTTGGCGTTCTGGTCTCACTTGCAAAGGAAGCAGCAGAAGTAGGTAAAGATGTTGCACAGCACATCGCAGCATTTGCACCACGTTTTGTTAATCGTGAAGATGTTCCAGCAGACCTCATTGAAACCGAGCGTCGTTTAGCTGAGGAGACAGCTCGCGCAGAAGGTAAGCCAGAGGCTTCACTTTCAAAGATTATTGAGGGGCGCGTTACCGGTTTTGTGAAGGAAGTTTCACTTATCGAGCAGGCTTTTGCTAAGGATGCCAAGAAGACCGTGAAGCAGATCCTCGATGAGGCAGGAACCGCCGTCAAGGCATTCCACCGTTTCCGCGTAGGTCAGTAAACTAAATCCCAAGGATTTAAAACGAAGTAGAGCGAGGGGAGCACCAATGCCAGGTACAAGAGGAACGTATCAGCGGGTGCTCCTTAAGCTTTCTGGCGAAGTTTTCGGAGGCAATAAGGGCATCGGTGTTGATCCCGATGTATTAGCAGATGTGGCAAAACAGATTGCAGATGTTGTTCGCAGTGGCACCCAAGTAGCGATTGTTGTCGGTGGCGGTAATTTCTTCCGGGGCGCTGAACTATCTGAGCGGGGCATGGAGCGCTCAAGGGCTGACTACATGGGAATGCTCGGCACAGTGATGAACTGTTTAGCACTGCAAGACTTCCTGGAAAAAGAGGGCGTTGATACTCGCGTTCAAACCGCTATTGCTATGGGTCAAGTTGCTGAGCCATATGTTCCACGCCGTGCCATTCGCCACTTGGAAAAGGGTCGCGTTGTGATCTTTGGTGCTGGTGCCGGAATGCCGTTCTTCACAACAGATACCGTTGCCGCCCAGCGCGCACTTGAAATCGGAGCCGGCGCGCTCTTGCTAGCAAAATCTGGCGTCGATGGCGTTTATAACGCAGATCCACGTAAAGATAAGAGCGCCACAATGTTTGACACAATTTCTTATGATGAAGTCTTGCAGAAGTCACTGGCAGTAGCCGATGCTGCCGCATTTAGCTTATGCCGTGAGAACCACCTACCTATCGTTGTCTTTGACTTGATGACCAATGGAAATATTGGCCGGGCAGTACGTGGTGAAAAGATTGGAACTCTCGTTTCTTAGAACGAGAGATACATAAGGAGCACAGACCATGGCAGATGTAACCAGCGCACTTCATGAAGCGACCGAGAAGATGAACAAGGCTGTGGAAGTTGCCAAAGATGACTTTGGCGCTATTCGCACCGGCCGTGCTCACCCTGCCATGTTTAACAAGATCATGGTCGATTACTACGGTACCTACACTCCACTTTCACAGCTTGCCTCTATTCAGATCCCAGAATCACGGATGGCAATCATCTCTCCCTTTGATAAGGGCGCAAGTGCCTCAATTGAAAAAGCAATCCGGGAATCAGATTTAGGAGTTAATCCAGCATCTGATGGCGCAGTGATTCGAGTGAGCTTTCCGCAGTTAACGGAGGAGCGCCGTAAGGATTACATCAAGGTGGCAAAGACCAAAGCGGAGGATTCAAAGATTTCCGTGCGCAATATCCGCCGCACCGCAAAAGAATTGATGGAGAAGTTAGAAAAAGATGGCGATATTGGAAAAGATGATTTAAGCCGTGGTGAAAAAGAGCTTGAGAAGATCACATCAGATCATGTGGCCAAGATTGATGACCTTTTAAAGCATAAGGAGGCTGAGCTTCTCGAAGTCTAAGACTTCCTTGAGGTTCACTTACCGTGTCTGATTTACATTCGATTAACGAGGCTATCAATAAGCGCGCTGGTCGAAAACTTCTACCCTCCATTCTTGTCAGCCTAGGAATTCTTCTCCTGGTCTGGTTATCACTTTCTACCTACCGAGTTCTTTTTGCAGCTCTAGTTACCGGCGCAGTCATTCTCGGAATCCGTGAGATCAATCGCGCCTTTACGGCTGTAGATATTCACATTCCACTCTGGTCGCTAACTACCGCCTCCATTGCACTGTGTGCCTCAACCTGGCTTGGTGGGGTATCTGGTTTAGCTGTTGCAACCGCAATCTCCTTCCCAGCATTACTAGTTCTCTTGCTACCGCGTGGAACTGAAAACTTCGTCAAGACCGCTTCAGCTTCAGCACTTGCGCTGATCTATCTGCCATTTCTGGCAGGATTCCTGATTCTTCTGGCTCGCCCCTATAACGGACTTGAGCGCGTGATGACCTTCGTCATTCTGGTTTCGTGCAACGACACTTTTGCTTATCTGACCGGTGTTCTGATTGGTAAGCACCCCCTTGCCCCAAAGATCAGCCCTAAGAAAACTATTGAGGGTTCTATCGGCTCTCTCATCTTCACCGTGATCGGTGGTTCACTCGCTTTTCACTACATTATGGGCTCTGATTGGTGGTTAGGTGCAGCCGCTGGCGTGCTCACCGTCTTTACCGCAACGGCCGGAGATCTCATTGAATCTGCGCTAAAACGAGATGTTGCCATTAAAGATATGGGAACTCTTCTGCCTGGACATGGGGGAGTGATGGATCGCCTCGATTCAGTTCTCTTTGCCGCCCCTGCCTTGTGGCTCGCACTTGAAATTGTGCGACGTGCGCAAGATTCAGGTCTCTTATGACAACTAATTCTGAACTTAAATTAGTCTTTGATGAGCCAGTACAGCGCAAGAAAGCACCTAAGCATCTAGCTGATCTGGCACCGGCAGATCGCAAAGCATGGGCGAAGGAACTTGGTTTCCAACCATTTCGCGCAGCCCAAGTTGCAACGCATTACTTCTCTCATCTATCGCACACACCCGATGATTGGTCTGATATTCCGGCAGCCGAGCGCCAAGTAATTGCCGATGCGCTGACTCCTAAGATGATTGAGCTTGTCACTACCCGCACGACCGATGGCGGCATGACCCGCAAAGACTTGTGGAAGTTACACGATGGAGTTCTCGTTGAGTCAGTCTTGATGCGTTACACAGATCGCACAACAGTCTGCATTTCATCCCAAGCAGGATGTGGCATGAACTGTCCATTTTGCGCCACGGGCCAAGCTGGTCTTACCCGCAATTTATCGGCGGCAGAAATTACCGACCAAATAGTTGCCGCAGCTCGAGCCTGTGCCAATGGCGAGATGCCAGGTGGACCAACTCGACTATCCAACATGGTCTTTATGGGAATGGGTGAACCACGTGCTAACTCCAACGCAGTGGTGCGCACACTACGTAACATCACCGACCCCAAACCTGATGGTCTTGGTATCTCTGCTCGCTCTGTTGTTGTTTCAACTGTCGGCCTTGTTCCAGGAATAGAAAAGCTGATGGATGAAGGAATCAACTGCACCTTGGCCGTTTCACTTCACACACCAGATGATGAGCTGCGCGATTCACTCGTACCTATCAATAACCGATTTAATGTCCGCGAGGTATTGGCTGCAGCAGATGCTTATGAGAAGAAGACAGGGCGCCGTTACTCAATTGAATACGCGTGGATTCGAGATATCAATGATCAATCATGGAGATCCGACTTACTAGGTCGCTTGCTGAAAAATCGCAATGCGCATGTCAATCTCATTCCGCTAAATCCAACACCAGGATCGAAATGGACTGCATCTCGCCGTGAAGATGAGGCTGAATTTGTTCGAATTCTTGAGTCCTATGGTGTTCCGGTAACCGTCCGTGATACCAGAGGTCGCGAAATTGATGGGGCATGTGGTCAATTAGCTGCTAGCGAGAAGGAAAAGATTTAACTAGTATCGCTATATGGATATGAAGGAAGCAGCAGCGGCCTATGAGGCAGCGACTCAGTATTTTCTTAACTTAGCTCGCGCAATCACCCCAGAATTGTTGGATGTGCACGCAGAAAATGAATGGTCTGCTCGCCAATGTATTCATCACATGGCAGATTCTGAAGCACAGTCTTATGCCCGTTTGCGCAGGCTCATTGCAGAGCCAGAAGGCTCCATTATTCAAGGCTATGACGAGGGTGCCTGGGCTAATGAAGCAAAGCTTGGTTATGTTGACGCGCCAGTTGCAAACGCAATTGCTGTCTATGCAGCCGTTCGGGCAAGTTCACTAGATTTAGTTAAGCGCTTAGAGATGAGTGATTTAGAGAAGTTTGGCGAGCATAGCGAATCAGGTAAATTCACTGTGGCGAGATGGCTAGAGGCGTATACCAAGCATCCATATGATCATGGCGATCAAATGGTTAGGGCAACGAAGGGTCAGGCATAAAAAGGTGAAGAAGTTACAGAATTTCATCAATGGAAAATCAGTTGATAGCGCATCGGGTGAAGTCACAACCCTAATTAACCCGGCCACTGCCCAGCCTTTTGCAACCGCTGCTAAATCAAACGCTGCCGATATTGATAAGGCGATGAAGGCAGCAAGTGCCGCTTTTGTTGATTGGCGAGATTCCACACCTTCTGAGCGCCAAAAAGCTTTGCTTAAGATTGCCGATGCCATTGAATCTAGAGCAGATGAGTTTGTTGCCATTGAGTCAGAGAACTGCGGCAAGCCTGTGGGGCTGACCGCATCGGAGGAAGTTCCACCGATGGTGGATCAGATTCGCTTCTTTGCCGGTGCTGCTCGTAATTTGGAAGGTAAATCTGCCGGTGAATATATGAAGGGGATGACCTCATTTATTCGCCGCGAGCCGGTGGGAGTCTGCGCTCAAGTAACGCCATGGAATTACCCCATGATGATGGCGGTCTGGAAATGGGCACCAGCTATTGCAGCTGGAAATACCGTTGTTTTGAAGCCAAGTGATACCACGCCAGCATCGACAGTATTCATGGCACAGATCATGAGTGAGTTCTTACCTGATGGCGTTATCAATGTGGTCACTGGAGAACGTGAAACAGGTGCGCTACTAGTTGATCACCCAACTCCTGCCATGGTCTCTATTACAGGATCTGTTCGAGCAGGTATGGAAGTTGCAGCAGGGGCTGCCAAGTCACTCAAGCGCGTTCACTTAGAACTCGGTGGCAAAGCACCCGTAGTTGTCTTTAACGATGCCGATTTAGCAGCTGCAGCAGAAGGAATTGCCATCGCAGGATTTTTTAACGCCGGACAAGATTGCACCGCAGCCACTCGCGTGCTTGTGCAAGCCGGTGTGTATGAGGAGATGGTGAAGTTATTAGCCGATCAAGCAACCAATCACATTGCTATGGGTATGCCAAGTGAAGATGTCTTGGTGGGTCCGGTAAATAATAAGAACCAGTTTGATCGGGTCAGTGGCTTTATCTCTCGCGTGCCATCACATGCTCGGGTTGTGGCAGGGGGAGCACCCACTAATTTAGCTGGCTACTTCATCGCACCTACCGTCATTGCAGATCTGAAGCAAAGTGATGAGTTGATTCAATCTGAAATCTTTGGGCCAGTAATTACCATTCAGAAGTTTGCCGATGAGGCTGAAGCAGTGGCGATGGCCAATGGCGTGGATTACGGCCTGGCATCTTCGGTCTGGACCAAAGACCACGGACGAGCAATGCGGATGGCCAAGGCCTTTGACTTCGGATGTGTCTGGATTAATACCCACATCCCACTGGTGGCGGAGATGCCACATGGTGGATTCAAGCGCAGTGGATATGGCAAGGATCTCTCCAGCTATGGCTTTGAGGATTACACCCGCATCAAGCATGTGATGAGCAACCTCAACGCTTAAGTATCACCGGGATGAGGGGGTCCGCCTTCTTAATGGCGTGTGCTGTGTAGTTGTACAGCTCGAAATAGGCCTCCAGGGCTGTCTGCCCCGGGCGCGGGCAGAAAAAGCCGCATCCCTGCGGCTCATTCCAGACTTCTACCCGCCAGCTCCGCACCTCCTCCGCGCCGTACCGCAGCTCCAGCTGCACAAACACCTCCGTGATAAAGGCCGCCCAAGCCTC
>CAIXKQ010000014.1 GCA_903920065.1 uncultured Actinomycetes bacterium | reverse complement strand
TCAATACCCACTTTGCGGTTCTGCAGATGCAGACGTAAGAGTGGGTATTTTCTTGCCGCAAGTGCGCGGTTATCACCTATCGCTTGCGCCATTAATAGCGTGCGCAGTGAAAACTCTTTACCGGGAATTTGGTAGTCAGTATTTGTTTCACCCGTAATCTGCAAGAAGGAACCATTTTGCTGTCCACCTTTATGAAACTGCCCCGTGGAGTGCAGGAATCGCGGACCCCAGCCAAAAGATGTTGGTCGTCCTGATTTAGCTGCCAGAATTGAACGCAGCTCTGCAATCTTCTTATCATCTCGGCGATCTAGGTAGACCATGATGGCGATGTAGCCACCTTCTTTTACATCTTCGATAAAGGTTGCCAGCGCATCTGTAAGTGATTGCCCGTCTCCAAAGATCTCAACACTGTTATCAATTTGCCTAGGCTTTAGCTCCGGAATTTCGTTCTTCCATTCAGCTAAGCAGGCCGATGTCTGTTCTTTAGCCTCGGTGACATTGGGTTGGTTGAAGGGATCAATTTTCAGTGCGACGCCAAGGAGGGCTGTGACCCATTCCCAGAAAATAAAGTGAGCACCGAGTGCGCCTTGGACAACTAAATCAGTTTCAGAGCCCGCGTAACTTACGGTGAAGGCGCCACCTGTTGCGGCGTTCGCGGCGTTCTCTGTGGCAATAGGCAAGCGCCCCACTGAGTTCTTCCCAGTTGATTCTGCAATCAGTTGTTCAATCCAGTCTGATAGGCCAGGCATATCAGATTGCGCATCTGTGAAGCCGATGTATTGCTGACATTGAGTTGCCAAGAGATATGTCGCATCTAATACTGGTTCGGGGCTTAGTACCAAAGATTCTTTTTCAATTCGAGAGTCTTCAAGGAGTGATTTCACGGGTGAACCAGATAGGGCAGAGGGTGTGAGTCCGAAGGCGCCGAGAACGCTAAATCTTCCACCTACGTGTGGGTCAGCATTGAGAACTGTGAAGCCTTGTGCGCGCACATCTATATCTAGCGGAGAACCAGGGTCAGTCACAAAGAGGAAATGATCGATGGGATTTAGTCCAGCGTCTTCAAACTTCTGCGCCAAGAGAGCGCGTTGTGAAGCTGTTTCAATCGTGGAACCGGATTTAGAACTCACAATCACCAGCGTCTTACCCAAATCACCATCGAGTGCGTGCGCGGCATAATTGGGATCAGTTGAGTCGAAAATAAAGACATCATTTTTGTAAGTCTGAGCGATGACCTCAGGACCAAGTGAGGAGCCACCCATTCCGCAGAGAATGATGCGTGAGAGTGCGGAAAACTTCTTAGCAAGAGCATCTAATTGGGGGAGTAAGGCGGCAGAAGTTGTTGGCAAATCAACCCAGTTCAAACGGATGGCGGCTTCTGCAGCAGCAGCTGAGCCCCATGTGCTCGCATCCTTTGCCGCAATCTTTAGATGTGCTTTTGCTAAAGATTGATAGAGTTCAGACTGGCGATCGATTTTAGAAAGTGCGCGCCCAGATAACTTCATTTAGCCCAGTGCCTTCTTGACCGTACTGACAATTGCGTCCGGTGTGAAACCAAATTCGGTAAAGAGTTTGTTACCCGAAGCTGATGCACCGAAGTGGTCGAGGGAGATAATCACGCCGTTATCGCCAACGTATTCACGCCAACCTTGAGCTATTCCTGCCTCGATACTCACACGCAGTGATTTCATTGGCAGTACTGATTCTCGATATGCAGGGGTCTGCTCGTTAAACCATTCCAGGCAGGGCGCACTCACAACGCGAGTGGAGTGACCATCTTTTTCCAGTGCGATCTGAACATCGAGTGCGATACCGACTTCTGAGCCGGTTGCGATGATGACAATCTTTGGTGCAGAAGAGGCTTCCTTCAAAATATAGGCGCCCTTATCGACCCCGGTTGCGGCGCCATGGGTTGTGCGATCAACGGTGCGTAAATTTTGACGAGATAGGAGTATGCCCGCTGGTTTTTTTCGTGTGAGGATTGAGCGCCACGCTTGGGAAACTTCATTAGCATCTGCCGGACGAATGACGGCAAAGTTGGGAATAGCGCGCAGCGCTGCAAAGTGTTCTATCGGTTGATGTGTAGGACCATCTTCGCCTAAGCCAATCGAATCATGAGTCCAGATAAATGTGCTGGGAATATCCATCAGAGCTGCAAGGCGAACCGCCGGTCTCATGTAGTCGCTAAAGACTGCAAATGTTCCACCGAAGGATCGAGTAAGACCATGCAGCGTTATTCCGTTGAGGATGGAGCCCATCGCATGCTCACGAATACCAAAGTGAATAATGCGACCATAAGGGTCGGCGTTCTTCATCGCACTTGTTGCTGGCAAGAATGAATTCCCACCTTCAATAGTGGTGTTATTACTATCTGCTAAGTCTGCAGATCCGCCCCAGAATTCAGGAAGCACCTTTGCAATGGCGTTAATGACATGTCCGGAAGCCGCACGCGTGGCCACCTCTTTTCCACTTTCAAAGACAGGAAGGTCTTTATCCCAGCCTTTCGGTAGTTCCTTTGTCACAAGGCGGGCAAGAAGTGCTGCGCGCTTTGGATTGGCTGACTTCCATTCGGTGAATTTCTTACTCCAAGTGGCATGAGCAGCTGCGCCCCGATCTTTCACAGCGCGCACATGGGAAAAAACTTCTGCTGGCATTGCAAACTTTTCCTCTGGATTAAGCCCCAGTTCAACCTTAGTTGCGGCAATTTCTTCATCTCCGAGAGCTGAACCGTGAGACTTGGCAGTGCCACGCAACTTAGGGGCAGGCCATGCGATAACAGAGTGCATGCGAATCAGAGATGGCTTAGCAGTGTTACTTTTTGCAGCAATCATCGCTTTATCGAGTGCCGCAAGATTAATGTTGCCATCAGGTAGTGCTGCGACCTCGTGCACATCCCAACCATATGCGCGATAGCGCGCAGCGACATCTTCGGTAAAGGCAACGTGGGTGTCGCCTTCAATAGATATGCGGTTATCGTCATAAATGATATTGAGATTACCCAGAGCTTGCGTTCCGGCAAGTGATGAGGCCTCACCTGATACACCTTCTTGTAGATCACCATCAGAACAGATAACCCAGATGGAGTGATCAAAGAGAGATTGGCCAGCAGGTGCTTCAGGGTCGAGAAGTCCACGTTCATAGCGCGCGGCCATGGCAAAACCGACAGCGGTAGCAACTCCGGCACCAAGTGGACCGGTGGTCATTTCAACTCCCACCGTGTGGCCGTATTCCGGATGTCCTGGAGTCAGTGAGTCAAAAGTTCTAAATGACTGCATATCTTGCATCTCAAGCCCGTAGCCGCTGAAGAAGAGTTGGGTGTAAAGAGTTAGTGATGAATGACCGCAAGAGAGAATGAAACGATCGCGACCGAGCCAATCTGGGTTGGCTGGGTCATGCACGAGATGTCGTTGAAATAAGTTATATGCCACTGGCGCGAGTGACATTGCAGTTCCAGGATGGCCATTTCCGACTTTTTGTACCGCATCCATCGCGAGGGCGCGAGCATAAGCAACCGCGCGATCATCGAGTTCGGTCCAACCAGCTATCTGTGTCATCTTTCTTCTCCTTATGCGTGTTTACGTACAACTGAAAGACGGATTCGCCACGCTGCAATCCAGACGAGAACGGAACCGAGTAAATGCGCTACAACTAAGCCCTCTGGCACTCCTAGGAAATATTGAAGGTATCCAAAGGCACCTTGCAGGAGTGCGAGAAAAAAGAATATCTGAAGCCAGCGCTTGGTTTCAAAGCGTAAATCAGAGGATAGATAAAAGATAATCGTGGTAATCATTAAGAGCCAGACTGCGGCGCTATGAAAGCGGGTTATGGTGGTAATTGCAAAATCTAAACGGGGAGCATCGAGATCACCAGCATGTGGTCCGGTACCAGTCACCAAGGTTCCAATGGCTAAGACAATAAAGGCCAAGCTTACGTGCAATGAGGATATTCGCGAGATACGCACTTGGGTTGAAGATGTTCGAACTTGTGCATGATGGCGCCGTGAATGCAAAGAGGTGGCTGCAGCAATGAGTGCTATTGAAAGTATAAAGTGCGATGCCACGGCGAGCGGATTCAGATCAGTTAATACTGTAATTCCGCCCAGGACTCCTTGACCTAAAATTCCTAAAATCTGAGTGGCAGCTAAAAATCTTAGGTCGCGACGTCTGCTGCGAAAGACTGCAATAAAGGTTGCAAGAGCTGCAAAGAGAAGCGCGAATGTGAGTAAGCGATTTCCGAACTCAATCCATGCGTGTAGTGCGCCTTCGGCTTGTCCTTCGACAGGAAGATAAGAACCTGGTGTGCACTCTGGCCAGGTAGGACATCCCAGACCTGAGCCGGTCACGCGGACCGCGCCACCGGTGATAACTAAGGCTGACTGAAGAAAGAGCAGGAGGCCAGTGAGGGTCGGAAGTAGGCGATTTGCGATACTCCCGGATTTACTCATGATGCGTAGCCTATGACCTACACATCAGTAGGACGCGCCGGCTCGAGTGGCAAGGGCGAGGGAATTACGACACAATAGTGTTGTGAAAATCGATGACCTCAGTACACGTGATGCTGTAGCGCGCTCGGTTCTAGAAAATGGCCCCTCCACTGCAGTAATCCTCGGCGCCAGACTCAGGCTTACTCCTCCCGGCATTCGCCGCCATCTTGAGATTCTCGTCGCCGATGGAATTCTAGAAGCGCGCGATCCGCACGTGGCTCTTACGCGAGGACGCGGTCGGCCTTCAAAAGTTTTCGTCATGACCGATGCTGGTCGGGAACAGTTCGAGCATTCCTATGATGACTTAGCTGTTGCCGCGTTGAAATTCATGTCATCGCAATCCGGAGAACATCAGGTCTATGCCTTTGCCCAATCTCGCGCAGATGACATTGAACGCAAAGCAACTGTGGCTTTGGCAAAGTCGCCGAATAAAACAGATGCACTGGCAACTTTCTTAACCGAGCAGGGCTATGCGGCGAGCGTTGAAGTCCATGCCAATGGCGAACAACTCTGTCAGCATCACTGCCCAATCGCACACGTGGCCGCTGAATTCCCCCAACTATGCGAGACCGAGACCGAGATCTTCTCCAAGATTCTAGGAACACACGTGCAACGACTTGCGACAATCGCCCATGGTGATGGTGTTTGCACAACTTATATTCCAAAGACTGCCAACAACAAGAAAGTTACAACTACCGCTGGAAAGGCACACAAATGACAACAGCACATCCAGAACTTGAAGGCCTCGGAAATTACGAGTACGGCTGGTCAGATAGCAACGATGCCGGATCTAATGCAAAGCGTGGTCTGAGTGAAGAGGTAGTTCGTGACATTAGCTCTAAGAAATCAGAACCACAGTGGATGCTAGACCTGCGCCTTAAAGGACTTGATCTCTTCTACAAGAAGCCAATGCCATCGTGGGGTTCAGATCTCTCAGGTATTTTCTTTGACACTATTAAGTACTTTGTGCGCTCTACTGAGAAGCAGGCAGCCACCTGGGATGACCTTCCAGATGACATTAAGAACACATACGATCGCCTTGGTATCCCAGAGGCT
>CAIXKQ010000013.1 GCA_903920065.1 uncultured Actinomycetes bacterium | reverse complement strand
CCGAGAGCGCATATTTTGCAACAGGTTGTTTCTGGGGCGCCGAGCGCAGATTATGGAATATTCCTGGAGTACTACAGACAAGTGTTGGCTATATGGGTGGCACACGTCCTAATCCTTCATATGAACAAGTGTGCACGGGTGTGACGGGCCATGCCGAGATTGTGGAAGTGAGCTTTGATCCAACGAAGGTCACATATAGACGATTACTCGAAGAGTTCTGGGTGATGCATGATCCGACGTCACTGAATCGACAAGGTGGAGATATCGGAACCCAGTATCGGAGTGCGATTTTCACAACAAGTGATTCACAATTGCTGCAGGCGCAGGCCACGCGCGATGTGTATCAGGCAGCACTTTCGCGAGCGGGTATTGGCGAGATTGTTACCGAGATTAAGAGCGCGCAGGGTATCCCTTACTATCTCGCTGAGGAGTACCACCAGCGATATTTAGCGAAGAATCCCAATGGCTATGACTGTCATTCAAGTACGGGAGTCCCATTTCCTTCGCAAGTCTCCAGTTAAGCGATTACTCTGTACCTATGGCCGATAAGTATCTACACCCGGAGACTCTTGCAATTTCAGCAGGGCGTCCGCAAGCAGCACCGGGCGCCGGATTAAATACACACATCTCCCTGAACTCCACATACCGTGCAGGTGGTGATATCAATTATGGCCGCTTCGGAAATGAAAACTGGCACGAGCTAGAGAATGCAATCTCGGCACTGGAAGAAGCACAGTCAACGTTGGTCTTTGCCTCAGGGATGGCGGCAATCACTGCCGTTTTTTCGCTCTTGCCACACGGCGCACCTGTAGTTGCTTCACATGAAGGCTATAGCGGCACCATGTCACTACTCAAGCGTTATCACACCGAAGGCCGACTTGAAGTTCGCTTTGTAGATATTACAGATACAAAAGAAGTAATGAGCCAATTACAGGGCGCCGCCTTCTTATGGGTGGAATCACCAACTAACCCTGGGTTAAATGTTGCTGAAGTAGCAGTAATCATTGGTGAAGCGAAGAAGCGTAATATGGGAGTGGGATTTGATAATACTTTTGCAACACCGCTCAATCAAAAGCCGCTGACATTTGGCGCCGATATTGTCATGCACTCAGTTGCCAAATATCTAGCCGGCCATAGTGATGTAATTTTGGGTTCACTTTCGCTGAAGGATCCTGCCCTTCATACCCGCCTCATTGAAGCCCGGACAACTTTGGGTGGCGTTGCCGGTCCTTTTGAAGTTTGGCTTGGTCTGCGCGGACTTCGCACCTTCCCACTTCGATTTAACCGTGCCCAAGAAAGTGCTGCCATCTTGGCAAAGAAGTTAGCTGATCACCCTGCAGTGAAAAATGTTCGTTATCCCGGATTCGGTGCGGTCATCTCCTTTGAGGCAGGTGCTAGCGCCGAGCAGGCCGAAGCTATCTGTGATGCATCAACTCTTATTGCCAATGCAACAAGTCTTGGGGGAATCGAAACCACATGGGAGCGCAGGCGCCGGTGGGAACGCGAGAGCCATAGCGTGCCGGAGAATCTCATCCGACTTTCAGTGGGATGCGAACATATCGATGATCTCTGGAGTGATATCGACACTGCACTGACCAAGGGGTAAAGCGCGCACTTTGATTCAAAGTGGAGTATTTTTAGCCATATGAAAGCGCTCCGAAGAACCCTTGCAGCAATCACTGTTGCACTTCTTGCCTTCCGCGCTGTCGGATCATTTCTATCATGGGTTGAAAAACAAGATGAGAATGAGACTGATGCGTGGATTGACGAAGACGAATTCGAAGAAGCGTAAATGTCTGACAATCAGTACGTTGCTGGGACTTGCAATATTGGCACCGGAGAGATTCGCCGCCGCCAAATAGTTGCCATCATTGGAAGTATTCTCAGCGTGAGCGCGCTCGTGGGATTTATCTCAACAAAGGCAGAGCCCTCGCTTCGACTAGGAATCTTTATTCCGCTGGCTGTGGCATCAATTGGCTGGGTGCAATCTCGACGAAAATTCTGTCTTGCATACGGACTGATGGGCACATTTAATTTTGGCAAGTTGGGCCAGCTATCGCGCGTGCAGGATAAAGCAGCGCTAGCAGCCGATCGAAAGACAGCGGTGGTTATTCTCATCCAATCACTCTCGTTAGCCGCAGTCCTCACTGTAGTTGTTTATCTGCTGCCACTCTCTAGCTAAAGCTACTCTTACATTTTGACTCCTGTAGTGGGATGCTATTGAAATGAAAATCATCATTCATCCTCGCCACGCAGAACTCGCCAGTGATTTTTCATCCATTGCAGAAGAGAAATTACTCTCTATGAATCGCTTTAGTGTGACAATAGATCGAATTGAAGTAGAAGTACTACATGAGGCTAATCCGCGACAGGGAAAACATTCTCATAAGGTAGTCATCACTTCACATGGGTCGGGCCCACTACTGCGTGCAGAGGCTGCTTCCTTTAATGACTTGGCAGCATTTGATGATGCAATTAAAAGCATCGAGTTACAAATTAGAAAAATTCATGAACGCGAGAAGAGCCATGATCGTCACACCTTGCGCACAATGAAAGTGGATGCGCAAGAGTAATTAGCGGAGTGGTTTTTCTTTTCTATCCTGCTTATCTTTTTGCTTCAATACACCCTTCTGCATACGATTGGGATCTACTGGTGGCATAGGTGGTTGACCGAGTGCGATAATTGCACTCTCTCGCGCGATAATTGCTGCAGCAACTGCACCTTTTTTAGCCGAGATCACCGAAATCTTTTGTTCTGGTTTGCTTGCAATTTGCATGGCCGAGCGAGCATCCTGATTAGCTTTATTGATAGCTATGTTAAAGTTCTGATTTATTTCACGGATTTGCTGGTCACGAAGTTGCATGGCTGCGTTAAAGGCATCCATATCTCGCTGGAATTGTTCAAGGACCCCTGAAGCAAGAGGTGGTGGCGTCCGTTGATCTGCTACGGCGGATTGAGTGAAGGAAGAGAGCGAGCAGAGAGCGAAGATAACCGCTGCGGATACGCCTCTTCTCATGAGGCAATAGTATTCAAGAGGTGGTGTGAATCTTCTGTGAATCACCTAGCGGTTTCGTGTGCATGCGTGTGAAATGGTAGAAAAAGTGGGAATTGCGTGAAAGGCTGAGCACATGAGCCAACTCATCATGATTATTGACGACGAAGCCGGCGTCCGCGAGGTGCTTGCCGACGCCTTCAAACTCGCTGGATTTGAAACTGTTGTGGCAGCTGATGCCATGGTTGCTCTCACTTTGCTTCGCACAACTAAGCCAGATCTTCTTGTTGTTGATATTAATATGCCGATGATGGATGGTTTTGAATTTATTGAACGCATCAGAAGTACAGGAGATAACACTCCAGCACTCATGCTAAGTGCGCGCGGTGATCGCGCCGACATTACTCGTGGATTAACTCTGGGAGCCGATGATTATGTGACAAAACCGTGGCGTGGTCTAGAAGAACTCGTGCTTCGAGTAAGAGCCATCTTGCGAAGAACCCAATTTACAGTCACTTCTGATTCGAGCCTAAGTAGTGGTCCCATCAAACTGGATAACGACACTCATCAAGTCACATTTAATGGTGAGGTAGTGGAGTTATCTCCTACCGAATTCCGACTTCTACATGTCTTATTGGAGAGTAAGGGGCGGGTATTAAGTAAGACTTATTTGCTCGATGAAGTCTGGGGAATCACCTTTGAATCTGAGAGCACAGTTGTAGATACCTATATTTCCTACCTACGTAAGAAACTACACCGCGATGGGTATGAAGGCATAAAGACGATAAGAGGGGTCGGCTTCCAACTTCTTACGGAGAAGAGTTGAAGATCTCAAACAGCACAAGGACCAGCATATTTACGATTTTGCTAGTCACGGTGGTCACCTTGGGAATCGGTAGTTATTCTGCCTTTCACACTCGTAGCGCTGAGTTATCTGAGGTAAATACATCACTGGATTTTGTTGCTCAAGCTGCGATAGATAACCCAGAGCAATCAATTGGTGCGGCTCTCTTTGCAATTGAGCAATTAACACTCAATGCAACTTTGACTCTACTAACTCAGGAGGATCAAGAGACACTGGTTCGTGAATCCACTTTGATATATCAAGGTGCACCCGCGAGAGATGTCATCAAGAAGGCAACTATCCGCCCGATTTCAATTAAAGCTGCTGACCCGTATCAATTGCGAACAGTCAGCATTGATAATGAAGGCTTCATACTTATTGCCCGATCTACTAACGCAATAGCCGAACATTATGAGGCCAATATACGTGCGTTGGCAGTTGTTACCTTCTTTGTCGATGTCATAGCAGGACTATTACTCTTCTTCTTCTTTAGACGTGCTAACCGTCGAGATGAATCAGCCTCCCTTGCTCGTATGCAGGAATTTCTTGGCGATGCATCTCACGAATTGCGGACCCCTCTCACTGTGGTCAAAGGTTATGTGGAGATGCTCAGTAAGAAACAGCTGGCATCTGCACAAGATCAAGATCGGGCATTTACTCGCGTGGGAACAGAAATCAACCGGATGGAAAATCTCATTCAAGATTTACTGCTGCTTGCAGAACTGGGTGAGAGTGGAAGCCGAGATATCGAAAAAATCGATGTGAGTGAGCTGCTTAATGCCCATGGCACTGACTTCACTACCCTCAATCCTGCGCGCAAAGTAGTCTTAAAAATTGATACCGATTTAGAGGTCGTCGCATCTCGAGATTATCTCTCTCGATTTATCCAAAATGCCTTTACCAATATCATGCGCCACACCAACGCTGATGCTGCAGTAACAATCACATGCAGTAAATCCGGAAAGAACGTCCTGATCATGATTGAAGATGCTGGGCAAGGATTACCTGAAGGTGCTTATGCCGAGAATATTCGTTCACTCAACCGCTTTGATAAATCTCGCTCCCGCGAAAATGGTGGTTCGGGGTTGGGTATGAGCATCATGTCTGCCGTCATTGAAAAACTGAACGGCACTTTCTCGCTGCGCAAGAGCGCCCTGGGTGGTTTAGCGGTAGTGGTGAGCCTTCCTTTAGCAAAAGACTAAACTTGTCCCTGTGAGCGATGCCAATCTCGAAGATGTATTTATTGAGCTCGCCGAGAAATTTAGCGATACCAAATCATTAGTCAGAGTTGTCCTCTCGGGGCGGCGCAGAAATATGCAGACCGCTCATGAGCGTATCGATATGCGACCTGTGATGATTAAAGATTCGATTGCGATACAAGTCAGTCATAGCGATGGTCGCCAGATGACAACGAAGAATTATGAGGCAGGGCAAGCACCCTTTGCTGAATTAGTGCGCTCCGGATATGCCAATATTCTGCTGGAACAGACACATCAATCGATCAGTGTACGAATTACGAAAAAGGGTGAGGCACTCGTCCACCGCGAATCCACCGAGCGCGAACAAGAGCTTGCCCACGACCGTAGTAAGTCGCGCTTACTGGATCCATCTGATCCTTATCTCATTGCAATTGGAATCTCTGATGCCCAAGGAAATCTCAAAGCGAGTAAGTCTGATAAATACAAGCAGGTAGAAGAATTCTTGCGCTTACTCACCCCAACGCTGACCAGTGCAATCAAGGCCGGGCATATTGCCCAACCGAGCGAT
>CAIXKQ010000012.1 GCA_903920065.1 uncultured Actinomycetes bacterium | reverse complement strand
TGTGAAATTGGACCGGCGGTCAGAACAGGGTGATTCTTCGGATAAATCTCTGCGTGCGGTGGTAGCCACACATGTGTCACACCGTGCATTGCCGCTAATTCAATATCAGCATCTGGAGTTCTTGGATATTTTGCTAAATCTTCGGCGCTCTCAAATTGCAATGGGTTCACAAAAATACTAACCACCACGTTCTCGCTGTGCTCTTTCGCAATCGACATCAGTGAAGCATGTCCTGCATGAAGTGCGCCCATCGTGGGAACAAATGCGCAGCCGGAAGGAAGTTGGCCAACATCTGTTACTACTTTCATGGCTCCAGTCCTTTCAGGTACCGGGCAGGCAGTGCGCTAAGTCTAAAGCGTTATGGCAATTGCTCCAAAAGGTGAGAGATCTTCCCGTGGGTGAGCAAAATTGCATCGGGTTCAATCTCACTCCAAGGTTGCAATACAAAACGTCTTTCATGCGCCCGTGGATGTGGAAGTTCTAACTCTTCGGCGCTGCTGAGCAGACTGCCATATTGAATGAGATCTAAGTCAATAGTTCGAGGGCCCCATCGTTCTTGGCGTTCTCGACCAAGAGTTTTTTCAATGCCATGTAAGAGTGAGAGTAGATCTGTTGCAGGTAATTCACTTTCTAGAATACAGACTGCATTGATGTAGTCGGGTTGCTCCGGGCCACCCACAGGTTTAGTGATGTGCAAGGAAGAGACGGCAATAACTTCAGTTGCAGCTCGCAACATCGTCAGTGCTAACTCAATCTGCTCATGGGGATTACCAATATTGGCACCGAGTGCAACGACTGCTTTCATCGCGAGATCGTTACTGCGATATCTGCAACCTCTGCCGAAACAGGCGCTTTAGGCTTATGCACGGTTACGCTCACGCGTTCAATCTGCTGATGAGATGCCTTAATTCGATCTGCAATTCTTCCAGCAAGTTTTTCAATCAATTGCACTCGAGCGCCAGTAATTTCTTCCACTACAAGATCAGCGAGAGCACCGTAATCGATGGTGTCTTCTAAATTATCTGAGGTGCTCGCCTTTGATAAATCTAACGCAATCTCGAGATCAACGTAGAAATCTTGTCCATTTTTTGCTTCATGGTCAAAGACTCCGTGATAGCCAAATCCGTGAATGCCCTTAATTGAAATTACATCACTCATGCGCTGATCGCATCCTTATTCACCTTCACACCGTGAACTCTAACTCCCCAAATACCTTTACCCACAAGTGATTGCGTAACTGCAACTGTGGCCGCTTCGCGCGCATCTGGAGTATCACCACCCAGGAATCGCTTTCGAGAATGCCCAATGAGAACTGGATATCCCAGGGCCATGAATTCATCGATGCGATTTAATATCTCCCAGTTATGTTCGGCATCTTTTGCAAAACCAATACCTGGATCCAGAATTATGTTTTCACGCTTAATACCGGCAGCTAGCGCCTTATCTAGTTGCAGCGTTACTTCCTCAAGTACTTCACTAACAACATCGTTATAAATAGCCTTTGCATTCATATCTGCTGAATGACCTCGCCAATGCATCAGCGTGTACTTGCAACCCAATTCGGCAACAGTTGCAAACATGTCTGCATCCGCTGCCCCGCCACTAACATCATTAACAATGCTCGCACCTGCCTGCACAGCTAACCGCGCTGTCTCTGCTCGCATAGTGTCAACGCTCAGTGTGACACCCTGGCCAGCAAGTCCTTGAATCACAGGAATAACACGCGCTTGTTCTTCTTCTGCCGATACTCGCTTCGCACCTGGCCGCGTTGATTCGCCGCCGATATCGATGATGTCAACGCCTTCTTCAATCATCTCTAAGCCACGGGTGATTGCAATGTGTGTCTCAAAATTTACTCCACCATCGGCAAAGGAATCTGGTGTGACATTGAGAATTCCCATCACAAGCATTGTGATTTATCGATTCGTAATAAGGCTAATAGCTTCAGCGCGAGTTGTTGGATCGCGTAGAACTCCGCGCACAGCTGAAGTTGTTGTTCGTGCCTGAGACTTGCGCACCCCGCGCATTGACATACATAGGTGCTCGCAATCAATAATGACGATTACGCCCATTGGCTTAAGGATCTCAACGAGTGCGTCGGCAATCTGAGTTGTTAATCGCTCCTGCACTTGCGGTCTATGAGCAAAGAGATCTACTAATCGTGCAACTTTAGAAAGCCCAGTAATTTTGCCACTGGGAATATATCCAACGTGGGCAACACCATGAAATGGAGTGAGGTGGTGTTCGCAATGAGAAAATACTTCGATATCGCGAATGATGACTAACTCTTCATGTCCAATATCAAAAGTTGTTGTTAATACATCTTCTGGCTTCTGCCAGAGTCCCTCAAAGTTTTCGGCAAATGCACGAGCAACGCGAGCTGGTGTGTCTTTTAAGCCTTCACGATCAGGATCTTCACCAAGGGCTAATAAGAGTTCGCGGACAGCCTTTTCTGCGCGCTCGTGATCATATGGATGCGATGCGCCTCCATCATGTGGTCCCATTGATACTGAAGAAATATCACTCACTCGGAAGTTGCCTTCTTCACGCGCCGCACTTTCTTAGAGGCATCAGGTGTTGCGGTGATGATGCGCTCTGGAATATCAACCGGTGGAGTAGCTGAAGGTATGCGTGTTTCTGATCCTGTCCAGGCCGGACGATTAGGCCATGACCTCACCTTGGCAAATATTTGCGCAATCTCTTCTTTGTTGAGCGTTTCAATCTCAAGCAGTTTAATTACCATTTCATCAAGAATGGTTCTATTGGCTTCAAGAATGTCATAAGCCTCTTGGTGGGCAGTTTCAATCAATTTACGGATTTCAGCATCAACTACTGCAGCAACGTTCTCTGAATAATCTCGCTGATGTCCATAGTCGCGACCCATAAATGGTTCCGATGCATCGGTTCCTAATTTGATTGCCCCGATTGCTTCAGTCATTCCGTATTGGGTCACCATTGCGCGAGCAAGGGCAGTCGCCTTTTCAATGTCATTTGATGCACCAGTTGAAGGGTCATGGAAGATGAGTTCTTCGGCTGCGCGACCACCGAGTGAATACGCCAACTGATCAAGAAGTTGGTTACGTGTAGTTGAGTATCTATCTTCATCAGGTAGCACCATTGTGTAACCAAGTGCTCGCCCGCGCGGCATGATAGTTATTTTATGAACTGGATCAGTATGTGGAAGAGCGTGCGCAACAAGTGCGTGACCTGCTTCGTGATAAGCAGTGACGCGACGTTCTTCTTCTGACATCAAACGAGACTTGCGCTGTGGTCCGGCCATGACACGATCAATGGCTTCATCTATCTGCGAATTACTAATTGTCTTCTGACCTTCACGCGCAGATAGCAACGCTGCTTCATTAAGTACATTTGCAAGATCGGCACCGGTAAATCCTGGTGTTCTACGGGCATATGCAACGAGTTCAACTTCCTTAGAAATTGGCTTGCCCTTTGCATGCACCTTCAAGATATCTTCCCGACCCTTGAGATCTGGGCGCTCCACTGGAATCTGACGATCAAAACGTCCTGGACGAAGAAGCGCTGGGTCAAGAACATCAGGACGGTTTGTTGCTGCAATAAGGATTACCTGGCCATTAGCTTCAAAGCCATCCATCTCTACCAGAAGCTGATTCAGAGTTTGTTCGCGTTCATCATGACCGCCACCCATACCGGCACCGCGCTGGCGTCCTACTGCATCAATTTCATCTACAAAGACAATTGCGGGTGCATTCGCTTTTGCTTGGTTAAATAAATCACGAACTCGGGCAGCTCCAACTCCCACGAACATTTCCACAAAGTCAGAGCCAGAAATTGAGTAGAAAGGAACTTTTGCTTCACCGGCAACGGCGCGAGCAAGAAGAGTCTTTCCTGTTCCTGGAGGACCGTAGAGAAGTACT
>CAIXKQ010000011.1 GCA_903920065.1 uncultured Actinomycetes bacterium | reverse complement strand
CCGGCTCTGCGCCAAAAGATTCCATCAACCCTGTTGCAGTTGCAGCGATGGCTGAAATTGGAATTGATATTGCCAATAACACTCCCAAGATTCTCACACCAGAAGCAGTACAGGCATCCGATGCCGTGATCACTATGGGCTGCGGTGATGCCTGCCCTTACTACCCAGGTAAGCGTTATGAAGATTGGGTACTTGATGACCCTGCCGGACAAGGAATTGAATCTGTGCGCGTGATTCGTGATGACATTAAGGGGCGAGTAGAGAAGTTGCTCGCGGAGTTACTCGCTTAATTTTCTACAACATTTTAGTTCTGCTCGATTAAGTCCCATTTGTTTCCGTATTTGTCTATGAATACGACTACCTGGCCGTATGCCTCTTGGCGAGGGGATTCAATGAATTCAATTCCTCTTGACTTATAAAGTTCATAGGTCTCAGAAAAATTTGTTGTATACAAGAAAAACCCCACACGGCCACCAGTCGAGTTTCCAATGGCAGCCTTTTGGGTCTCGTTCGCAGCTTTTGCAAGGAGAATTCTTGCCCCTTGATCACTCGGTGCGACAACAACCCAACGCTTTTCTGCAGTGAGCGTTGTATCTTCAAGAAGAGTGAAGCCTAAATCTTTAACGTAATGCTTAATGGCGCCATCGTAATCATCAATCACAATCGCGATCATTCCCAGACTATTCATTTCTAATCACCAACGACCATTGGCTGCGCGCCAGTAGAGGTGATGAGTTCGGCATACGTTGTTGGGTATACGGCATGTGGATGTCCTGATGCTGCCCAGACAACGTCATAGTCGTTAAGTGCCTGGTCAATAAGGATTATCTCTGGCTTTGAAATCCACCCCAGTGGGCTCACGCCCCCGACTGAATAACCGGAAACCTCTTTCACATAATTAGCATCTGCGCGCCCTAGTTCTGTAATTCCTAAATTCTTAGCAACTAACTCGGTATCAACACGATGACGGCCACTTGTGATAATCAGAAGTGGATTACCGGAAGGAAGCTTAAAGATCAGAGATGATGCAATCTGGCCCACTTCAATTCCCAAACTATTTGCCGCATCGACTGCGGTACGGGCAGTTTCAGCGAGTACTTTCACTTGGCCGTTAACACCGAGTGAGTGAGCAGCTTCTTGAAATCTTTTCACCGCAGCTTTCTCCAGAATTCCATCCATAGGTGAACTTTATGAGATAGCGTCGCCATATGTCTTCGGGTGCTCTGACTATTTATCAGCGGGGGATTCGGGCTCGTAATGCTATTTGGGCATCATTTTTCCTCCTTGGCTTTGCCGGCATCGCATGGGTGCCGCGTATTCCGGAGATCAAAGATTCGTTGGGCTTAAGTGATGGTCAATTCGGGTTACTACTTTTAGCCAGCACCGCAGGTGCCATCCCCGGCGCTCAATTATCTGGTCGGGTTGTTCATATGTATTCATCCCAACTCGTAATCCGTATTTCAGGAGTGCTCTTGCCGCTCGGTGTTGCGATTATGGGTTATGCAACGAGCGTTCCGGTATTAGCACTTGGGCTATTGATCATGGGTTTCAGTGTGCCATTTATGGATGTGGCACTTAATGGACAAGCAGTTGAAATTGAGCGCCATACACAGGGGCGCTGGATGTCGAGTTTTCACGGTTTATGGAGCGTGGGCGCATTTGCAGCGACGCTGATTGGTGGCGCAATTTCGCATGTATTAACACCCCGAGAGAACTTGTACCTCATCTCATTTTTGACATTCTTTGCCTATTTGGTTGTTACATATTTCTTGCTGCCACCAGATCTCGATGGTCATCTAGGGGAAGAAGGAGCAACGACTGAATCGAAGGTTCCACTCTTTGGTAAGCAATCACTTGTCTTGTGGGCACTAGGTATCGGTCTGATGTGCTCGTTGATTCCAGAGGGTGGGGCATTCGACTGGAGTGGAATTCTTCTTAAAGATCATATGGGAATTGGAAAAGGGCTAACAGCTGCAGCTGCCACATCTTTTTCCATCGCCATGATTGTCAGCCGGTTAATTGGTGATCGATTCTTTGAGATGTGGGGCCACGTAAAGACGGTGCGCTATGGCGGCATCTTTGGTGGAAGTGTGTGGGGGCTAAGCCTGGTAATTGGTATTCCACTCTCTGATTCACACCAATTACTCGGTCTTGTCATTGTCTGTTTTGGTTTTGCAGCTGCGGGCTTTGGTATTGGTCCTTTCTTTCCAGCCTTTTACTTAGCCGCCGCATCAGTGCCAGGAGTGGCCCCCTCTGTGGGCCTTGCGCGCGTGGGCCTCATTGCTTTCGGTGCTTACTTTGCCGGTCCCACATTGATGGGCGGAATTGCCGAAGTGGCATCACTTCCTATCGCCTTTATCTTTCCGGTCGCGCTATTTTTTGTTGTTGCCTTGCAATCTAAATACATCAAAGTGCGCGAGATTAATTAGATCCAAGTTTGAATCACGGTGAAGGTTGCCAGGGCAAAGAGCAGGTAGGCAAAGGATGCGCGCAGGACTTTAGGGTTGGTGCGATGGGCCTGCGATGATGCAATTTGAGCCACCACAATTGCGGCAGCTCCAATAAAGATGGGGAGATGCCACTGCACATCGCCCCACTGATCTGGGCGGCCCAAGAAGGCAGTGAGTGAGTTGATGCAGATAATAAAAAGTGCGGTTCCGGCAGCGACTACTTGCGG
>CAIXKQ010000010.1 GCA_903920065.1 uncultured Actinomycetes bacterium | reverse complement strand
TCATACCAATTACGATCTTCTTCAGCATCCCAAATCCAAATTGTTACTGGTGTTTTCGATGGCACATATTCCTCGTAGTAATGAAGAATAAAAAGAATTTGATTTTCAGCGATTTTTACTTTTTTCGGATCAGAATTAGGTCCAACTACAAAAGTTACATTTGGAACATTTTTCGAATACGATTTTGGAGAATTTTTCTGAAGCCCGTTCCAGGCTTTAACTGCAATCGGTGAACCAAGTGCAGATTCAGCTTTTGCCTGCGGGATTACAGCCGCGACTAGAGAAAAAATGGCGAGCCATAGGATTTTTCTCATTGAGATAGCGTAAGTGAGTAAGTTGCTGGCCGATAGAGAGTCGGAGAGATTGAGTGGCGGAGGATGAGGGATTTGAACCCTCGATAGGTTGCCCTATACACGCTTTCCAAGCGTGCGCACTCGGCCGCTATGCGAATCCTCCTGAGTCATACCTACCTGCTTCAATCAAGCCCGTAAGTCCGACCGGCTAAGGGTATCGGTGTCCAAGTCAGTGCTCTGACACTTAAGATTGGGCCAGATCTCCGGTGCGACGCCACCGTGCCGAACTCCCCCAGGGTAGGAATACAGCAAGGGTAGGTACGCTCTGACGGGTGCACCGGAGGTCCCAAACAAACAGCTCGCAGCCAATTAGAAGTGAATTGAATTGCGACCTTCACGAGAGTAGAAAAAGATGTCGTTAGCGTTATATCGAAAGTATCGCCCCTCTGTATTTGCAGATGTGATTGGCCAAGAACATGTCACTGTTCCGCTTTCAAACGCGCTCGAATCAGGAAAAACTCATCACGCATATCTCTTTAGTGGACCTCGTGGTTGCGGAAAAACGTCTAGCGCTCGCATTATGGCGCGCTCACTTAACTGTGAAAAAGGACCCACACCGAATCCATGTGGCATCTGCCAGTCATGCAAGGATCTAGTAGCAAACGGTCCTGGCTCTATCGATGTGATTGAACTCGATGCGGCAACACATGGGCTGGTCGATGATGCCCGCGATCTTCGCGATAAAGCATTCTTTGCGCCAGTGCAAAGTAAGTACAAGATTTATATTATTGATGAGGCCCATCAGCTAGGGCCAGGTGCTTCAAATGCACTACTCAAAGTTGTGGAAGAACCGCCTCCTCACGTAATTTTCATCTTTGCCACAACGGAGCCAGAGAAGTTGATTTCAACAATTCGCTCACGTACCCATCACTACCCATTTCGCTTAGTACCGCCAGGAACTCTGACCACACACCTTGAAGGCATCTGCCAATCAGAAGGTGTGCAAGTTGCAAAGGGTGTTCTGCCACTTGTAGTTCGCGCCTCCGGTGGCTCGGTTCGAGATGCCTTATCTGTCCTTGGCCAACTCCTTGCCGGTGCTGGCAAAGATGGAGTGAGTTACGACATCGCAATTCAACTTCTTGGCTTTACCGATGGCGCGCTCCTTGATGATGCGATGGATGCCATCGCTGCCCGCGATGGTGCAACGCTATTTAAGACAGTAGATCGCGTTATTGAATCAGGACACGATCCACGTCGCTTCACCCAAGACTTACTCGAACGTCTGCGCGATCTGATGATTGTCGACGCACTAGATGCCACAAATGCCAACAGCATCTTGCGCGAACTTCCAGATGATCAACTTGAACGGATGCGCGTGCAGGCACAGAACATCGGGCAAGCATCACTTTCGCGCGCTGCCGACATTGCAGCAGAGGGACTCACTCAAATGCGTGGAGCAACAGCGCCGCGTCTTATTCTTGAACTCATCTGCGGGCGCATATTGCTGCCGATGGGCGATGCCGGTGAATCAGGACTTCTCGCTCGCATTGAACGGCTGGAGCGCGTTGAAAGTATTGCTCCACAGCCTCGAGCTGTTGATAGGGCCGATTATGTAAGTGCGGCAACTGCCGAAGCAAAACGGGAAGCCTCCGCTAAACCAGCAAAAGAAGTTGCTGCCGTCGAAGTTGTGGCTGAAGTAAGTGATGCAAAGAAGGAAGCTGCTGCGCCAGCTAAAACACAGATTGATTCCATTGATGTGGCAGGGTTGCGAAGGTTGTGGCCTGATGTGATTGAAAATGTGAAGCAGCGCCGCCGCCTCACCTGGTCACTGTTATCAGCTAGTGCACAGATTCTTGGCGTGGATGATAAGAACATCACTATCGGAATCGTTAACTCGGGTGCTCGTGATTCATTTGTGCGTAGCGAATCAGATGAAATTCTGCGCCAGGCATTTATTGAAGTGGTTGGCCTTGATCGCAAAATTGAAGTGACAGTTGATCCAAGTATTGATATAACAGCAACACCAGAATCACGTGCGGTGCGAACATCAGAGGCTCCAACAGATAAGACTCAACTATCGGGTGCAGCTTTACTAGTCTCCGAACTTGGTGCCACTGTCATTAGCGAAACGAACCACGAATAATGTCAACCGGAATGTATGAAGGCGCGATCCAAGACCTCATCGATGCACTAGGTCGGCTGCCAGGAATTGGACCAAAGAGCGCCCAACGCATTGCATTTCATATCTTGCAAGCAGATTCTGAAGTAGCAGCTAACTTAGTTGAGGCAGTTCGCACGGTGAAAGAGCGAGTTAAGTTCTGCACGCAGTGTGGCAACGTGTCAGAGGAGACCGAGTGCCGAATTTGCCGTGACCCACGACGTGATGGAACAAAGATTTGTGTCGTTGAAGAAAGTAAAGATGTGATTGCAATCGAGCGCACGCGCGAATTCCGTGGGAAATACCATGTGCTTGGTGGCGCCATTAGTCCCATTGATGGAATTGGCCCAGACCAACTACGCATCCGGGAGCTAATGCAGCGGCTTTCTGACTCATCGATTACCGAAATCATTTTGGCCACAGATCCCAACCTGGAGGGTGAAGCCACCGCCACCTACCTTGCTCGCCTCATTAAGCCGATGGGTATCAACGTCTCCCGCCTTGCATCCGGTTTGCCCGTGGGCGGAGATCTGGAATATGCAGATGAAGTCACGCTCGGTCGTGCCTTTGAGGGCCGCACCAACCTTTAGTCTCATTATCTGGGCGCTGGAGCATCTCACATAGTAAGATTTATTGATAATTGGGTGGCGTCATTTTTTCTCCTGCTTCACACTTAAGCCATGGGTCTGATTGTTCAGAAATTTGGTGGCTCCTCTGTAGCTGATGCCGAGGGCATGAAGCGCGTGGCTGCCCGCATTGTGGCGACTAAAAAGGCGGGCAATCAGGTTGTCGTAGTAGTCAGCGCCATGGGCGATACCACCGATGAACTCATTGACCTGGCCAACGCCGTCACTCCAATTCCGCAGGGACGTGAGCTGGATATGTTGCTCACCGCCGGTGAGCGTATTTCTATGGCCGTGCTTGCGATGGCAATTAACAATCTTGGCTTTGAAGCACTTTCCTTTACTGGATCACAAGCTGGTGTGATTACAGATTCTGTTCATGGCAAGGCGCGCATCATTGATGTGACACCAGGTCGGATTCGGGAAGCAATCGATAGTGGGGCTATTGCAATTGTGGCCGGCTTCCAAGGAATTTCCCAAGATACAAAAGACATTACAACTTTAGGTCGTGGTGGGTCCGATACCACTGCGGTGGCGCTCGCCGCTGCCCTCGAAGCAGATGTTTGTGAGATTTTCACAGATGTCGATGGCGTCTTTTCAGCTGATCCACGAGTTGTTCCAGCTGCGCGTAAGTTAAAGACTGTTACCTATGAAGAGATGTTAGAACTTGCTGCAGCTGGTGCGAAAGTTCTGCATTTGCGTTGTGTTGAGTACGCGCGCCGATTTAATTTACCGATTCACGTCCGATCATCATTTTCACCTAACGAAGGAACATGGGTGGTTGAAAACCATCCGGATGGAGGCACCATGGAGCAAGCAATCATCTCTGGCGTAGCGCACGATAAGTCAGAAGCTAAAGTCACAATCGTGGGCGTGCCTGACCGCACCGGCGTTGCTGCCCGCATCTTCCAAGCCGTTGCCGATAACGATATTAACGTTGACATGATTGTTCAGAATGTTTCTGCCGCCGCTACTGGCCTGACAGATATTTCCTTTACCGTCTCAAAGACTGAGGGACAGAAGGCAACGACTGTATTGCAACGCATTCAAGGCGAAGTCGGATTTGCCTCAATTATTTACGATGACACAATCGGCAAACTCTCACTTGTGGGCGCAGGAATGCGTTCACACCCAGGTGTAACAGCCACATTCTTCGCGGCCATGGCTGATGCTGGGGTGAATATCGAAATGATTTCTACCTCTGAAATTCGCATCTCGGTCATCGTTCGCCAGGCAGATCTTGAGCGCGCGGCAAAGGCTGCCCACACCGCATTTGGACTCGATGCCGATCAGATCGAAGCAGTTGTATATGGAGGAACAGGTCGATGACACCAAAGAAAATAAAGAGTGCGAAGAAACTTCCATCACTTGCAGTAGTGGGAGCGACAGGTGCGGTCGGCACAGTGATGCTCGATATCTTGAGCAAGC
>CAIXKQ010000009.1 GCA_903920065.1 uncultured Actinomycetes bacterium | reverse complement strand
GTTGCAAGATGAGCAACCTTGGCTCCACGTTTACCTCTAGTTGAGAGTTGGCGAACTTGGCTCTCGCGCAGAGAGATAAGTGCAATTTCAGCTGCCACAAAGAGGGCGCCGAGCAAGATAAGGCCGGCTACGGTGGCTAGATCGCCCAGTAAGGCACCAATCGGGTAAGGGTCCATGATGGGGGCAATTCTACTTCCTCACCCAGCTACCGTGGAATTTCTTGCGCCCCTTCCTTATTTCTACGCTTGTGCCCTATTCTTACCCAGCCTAGCCAACCGGCTAGCACCTTCATCCTCGGACCGTCGGGCACGTACCTGCCCGGAGAAGGAGATACCTTAAATGGCATCTGTTGTATTCGAAAACGCAACACGTATTTACCCAGGCACAACCAAACCTGCAGTCGACAAGTTAAACCTAACCGTTAAAGACGGTGAATTTCTGGTTCTTGTTGGTCCATCAGGTTGCGGTAAGTCAACATCACTTCGTATGTTGGCAGGACTTGAAGAGATCGACGAAGGTCGCATCCTTATCGGTGACCGCGATGTAACAAACGTTGCTCCAAAAGATCGCGATATCGCAATGGTCTTCCAGTCATATGCGCTCTACCCACATATGACTGTTGCAGAGAACATGGGATTTGCTCTTAAGATCGCTGGAGTTGCTAAGGAAGAGCGCGATAAGCGCGTTAATGAAGCAGCTAAGTTGCTTGACCTTGAACCATATCTAGAGCGCAAGCCAAAGGCTCTTTCTGGTGGTCAACGTCAGCGCGTTGCAATGGGCCGCGCAATTGTGCGCGAACCACAGGTCTTCCTTATGGATGAGCCACTGTCCAACCTTGATGCGAAGTTGCGCGTTGCAACACGTACCCAAATCGCCGCGCTTCAGCGCCGTCTTGGAATCACCACTGTCTATGTCACTCACGATCAAGTGGAAGCCATGACAATGGGTGATCGCGTTGCAGTTCTAAAAGATGGATTGCTACAGCAGGTTGATACACCTCGTAATCTCTATGACAAGCCAAGCAATTCTTTCGTTGCTGGATTTATTGGTTCCCCTGCTATGAACTTGCTTGTTGCTCCAGTATCTGGCGGCAAGGCACACCTTGGAGATCTTGATATCGATGTTCCCGCGTCGGCCGGTTCGACTGTAACTGTGGGAATTCGTCCAGAAGGATGGGTTCCGGCAGACAAGGGATTCCAAGTGCATGTTGAAGTTGTCGAAGAACTTGGATCCGATGCTTTTGTCTACGGAAAGCCAGCCGATGCAAGCATTAAGTTTGCACATGTCGTCGATGAAGGTGCCCAAGTAATTGTGCGCTGGGATCCAAAGAATCCTCCGAAGGCAGGACAGACCGTAACTGTGGCGAACCTTCCTGGTGCGGTGCACCTCTTTGATTCTGCAACAGGTGAGCGAGTTAATTAATCACAACTAAGGTTTAAGTAGGTAACCCGTCGTAGATTTCTGCGGCGGGTTTCTTATTCTGTGAAAGCAAGTGACCCACGCAGAACATGTACTTTTCCGCGTCCTGCCCGCCGCCATAAATCGGTATGCACAAGCGCCGTGTATTCATCAATTCCAAGAAGTACGGAATCGGAATCAGATTTCAAAACAAAGGATGCAACTCGCTCTGGTAGCCAACCTAACATTTTGTCATAGTGTGGAATCACTTCAATATCTGGCAAGAGCGCCAGCCCTGGACTATGGTTTGAGCGACGCAAGTCCATAATGGTGCCTCCAAATGCCATAGCACCAGCTGAACAACCAGCAAGTGAGGTTCCTGAATTCCACTGCTTGATGATTTCTTCCCAGAGTGGAGAACCACTAAAGATTTCGGCAACTCTGTGTGGGTCTCCCCCGGAAAAATAGATAAGACCAGCATCAGCAATCAAATTCAGAAAGTCTAGGTTATATGCATCTTCACGTTCATGAATAGGTAGGTAGATGCACTGACTTCCGATGCGATCTGATTGATCTTTTCCCAGTGATTGCCAATGTTCGCGGCGTGATTGCCCCTCATGCGAAGACGCAGTTGGAATCTGCACAAAAGTGTTTTTCTTACCTTTAGAAATAGCTAAATGCAGGAGCTCAGTTTCTAGCTCCTGCATTTGCAGTGAATATTCGCCAGAACCAACAAGTGCAATTGCACCAGAGTTCTGATTCATCAATTGATTTAAGCCATTGCTTTCTTAAGATTCTCATCAATTGAGTCAAGGAACTGCTCAGTTGTTTGGTAAGGCGCATCTTTAGAGATAAGTACTGCTAAATCCTTAGTCATCTTTCCTTGCTCGACTGTTTCAATACATACTCGCTCGAGAGTTTGTGTGAACTTAGCAAGCTCAGCGTTGTTATCAAGCTTGGCACGGTGGGCTAAACCTTGGGTCCAGGCGAAGATGGAAGCGATTGGATTTGTTGAAGTCGCTTTACCTGCTTGATGCTCGCGGTAGTGACGAGTCACAGTTCCATGAGCTGCCTCTGATTCGCAGATCTTTCCATCCGGGGTCATAAGCACAGATGTCATGAGACCAAGTGATCCATAACCTTGTGCGACGGTATCTGACTGCACGTCTCCGTCGTAGTTCTTACATGCCCAGACATATCCGCCTTCCATACGCAATGACATAGCAACCATGTCATCAATCAGGCGGTGTTCATACCAAATGCCTGCGGCGTCAAATTGCGTCTTGAATTCAGCCTGATAAATCTCTTCAAAGATATCTTTGAAACGTCCATCGTAGGCTTTAAGAATTGTGTTCTTGGTTGAGAGATAGACCGGGAATTTACGAAGAAGTCCGTAGTTCAATGAGGCACGAGCAAAGTCTCGGATTGAGTCATCGACGTTATACATCGCCATGGCAACACCGGAAGATTTGAAGTCAAATACTTCGAATTCTTGTGGGGCAGATCCATCTTCTGGCACAAATGAGAGGGTGAGCTTTCCAGCTCCTGGCACCTTGAAATCAGTTGCGCGGTATTGATCACCGAAAGCGTGGCGGCCGATAACAATTGGCTTAGTCCAGTGTGGAACTAAGCGCGGAACGTTGCTAATAATAATTGGCTCGCGGAAAATAACGCCACCAAGGATGTTGCGAATCGTTCCGTTAGGAGACTTCCACATCTTCTTGAGGTCAAATTCTTTAACGCGTGCTTCATCGGGAGTAATGGTCGCGCACTTGATTCCCACGCCATGCTTCTGGATTGCTCGAGCAGAGTCGATGGTGACCTGATCATTAGTTGCATCACGGTGTTCCATGCCAAGGTCGTAGTACTCAAGGTTTACATCGAGGTAAGGCAGAATCAGCTTGTCTTTGATGAACTGCCAGATAATGCGAGTCATCTCATCGCCATCGAGCTCAACAACTGTGCCTTCTACTTTAATCTTTGACATTATCTTCTCCCGATTAGCTTCTACTTAATTACAGTGTTTGAACGTCTGCTTGCTTTGCACGAACAGCTTCTGCGGCTTCCTTCAGCGAGGCAACCTCTGCATCTGTCAGCGCGCTCTCGACAACTTTGCGAATGCCTACTTTGCCAATCTCTGCTTCAACACCGAGATAGACACCAGAGATTCCGTATTCGCCATCAACCCAGGCACAGACCGGCATAACATCACCGGAATCTTCAATAACAGCCTTTGCCATACGCGCTGCCGCAGCAGATGGTGCGTAGTAAGCAGAGCCAGTCTTCAGAAGTGCAACTACCTCAGCACCACCGTTGCGTGTGCGATCAACTAGTTCATCAATTTCAGTTTGAGACAACTTCTCAGAAAGTGCCACGCCACCAACTGTGCAACGACTTGGAACCGGAACCATCGTGTCTCCATGTGAGCCCAGTGTCAGAGTTTTAACTGTCGAAACTGGTACGCCCAGTTTTTCGGCAACAAAGTTGGTAAATCGTGCAGTGTCGAGCATTCCTGCTTGACCCATCACGCGGTTCTTCGGAAAGTTGGTAGCAATCTGTGCCAGGGCTGTCATCTCATCGAGTGGATTCGAGACCACGATGATGACTGCATTTGGTGAATGCTTTGCAATATTTTCAGCGACTCCACGAACGATTCCGGCATTAACGCCAATTAAATCCATGCGGCTCATTCCTGGCTTACGTGGAAGTCCGGCGGTAATCACCACAACATCCGAGTTAGCTGTCTTTTCATATCCAGCACCTTCAGCAGTGGTTGTCGCACCAGTGATGCGCGTTTCAAAACCTTCGATTGAGCGAGACTGGTTCATATCAAGGGCCAAACCTTCTGGCTTTCCTTCAAGAATATCGGTGAGTACAACTTCATCAAAGATGTTGTACTCAGCTAGCCGAAGGGCTGTTGTTGAACCATAGAAACCTGCACCTACAACGGTGACTTTCTTTGCCATAGCGATCCTTTATCTACCTTGATGTATTGAACGTATTTATCTTGATATCGAGAGAATTCTACAACCCATTAGGAAGTGCAATTGCCAGCCCGAAAAGCACCACCGCTATCGTTAGCGGCAGATAGCGCTCGAAAGAGCGAGCTCCCCACTGCGAGAGCGCAATCACACCAGTGCCTGCAGAGATGAGCAACGCCCCAGTGCGGACAAATCCTGTAATGCCGAGGATAACTCCAAGTGAAATAACTATGTATGCAATACGAAGTTGCAGGGAGTTTATCGCTCGCATGCATCGACCACATTCATCAGCAACATGGCACGAGTCATTGGACCAACACCACCTGGCATTGGTGCAACGAAGGATGCAACATCGAATACACCTGGATCAACATCGCCAATGAGCCCGGCCTCTGTTCGTGAGATTCCGACATCGAGAACTACTGCACCCGTTTTAATCATTGCCGCCTTTAAGAAGTGTGGTTGTCCGATAGCAGCAATCACAATATCGGCTCGCTTAGTGTGAGCGAGCAAATCTTTGGTACCAGTGTGTGTCAACGTGACAGTTGCATTTTCTTGCTTACGGGTAAGCAGAAGCCCAAGCGGGCGACCCACTGTCAGCCCACGTCCGATGACGACAACTTCTGCGCCTGAAAGAGGAATTTTATAGTGGTTAATAAGCTCAACAATTCCGCGCGGAGTACATGGAAGCGGTGCTTGGTAGCCCGCAACGAGTCGACCTAAATTAAGTGGGTGCAAACCATCAGCATCTTTTGTGGGATCAATTGCTTCTAGAATAAGTTGCGTATTAATTGAAGCTGGAAGTGGAAGTTGCACGATGTATCCAGTGCACTCTTTGGCGGCGTTGAGATCTTTAATCGCAGCCAGCACATCAGCTTGCGTTGCTGTTGCCGGTAGGTCTACCCGGATCGAATTGATTCCTACTTCTTGGCAATCTCGATGTTTTCCACCAACATAAGAATGAGAACCAGGATCATCGCCCACCAAGATGGTTCCAAGGCCCGGGATGATGCCTTTAGCTTTCAGTGCCTGCGTGCGCGCTGTCAGATCTTTCCTGATGGTTGCAGCAAGTGCCTTGCCATCAAGTATTTGCGCGCTCATGGCTTTATCTTAATCGTTGCTTTAGGCGTGCGAGAAATGTCGGGTTGAAGTGAAGAACATCGCTATTCCAGCCTTAGTTGCAGCAGCAATCACTTCCTCATCACGAACGCTGCCACCAGGTTGCACGATTGCTATCACCCCAGCTTGGGTAAGAATCTCAAGACCATCAGCAAATGGGAAGAATGCATCGGAAGCACCCACACTTCCTGCAACCCGAGCTCCAGCGCGATCAACAGCCAGCTTTGCAGAATCAACCCGGTTTACCTGCCCCATTCCGATTCCTACTGCTGCGCCATCTTTAGCAAGAAGTATGGCGTTGCTCTTCACAGCGCGAACGGCGCGCCATGCAAATTCAAGATCGCGCGTTACATCGGGTGAAAGTGCGGCACCCGTTACTTGCTTCCAATTCTTTGGATCATCACCATCGGCTGCAATGAGATCAGTTTCTTGCACTAATACACCACCTGAGACAGGGCGAATTTCAAGGGGAGAGATTCGAGTCTGAGTACAGGTAAGAATTCGAATGGAGGGTTTCTTCATCAAGATTTCTAGCGCAGCACTTTCATACTCCGGTGCGATAACTACTTCAGTAAATACTTCTGAAAGAGATTGCGCCATCGCAGCAGTCACTGTGCGATTTGCCGCTACCACCCCGCCAAATGCCGATACTGGATCGCATAGATGTGCCTTTGCATAAGCTTGCGCAATATCTTTTCCGACCGCGATGCCACATGGGTTAGCGTGCTTGATGATTGCCACACATGGTTGAACGTGATCTAGCGCTGCCCGCCAAGCTGCATCAGCATCTGTGTAATTGTTGAATGACATCTCTTTGCCATGTGATTGCACCGCATTCACAATCCCAGGTGGGCCGCCACGATAAATAGCAGCTTGCTGATGTGGGTTTTCGCCATAACGTAGAGAATTCTCGCGCTTGAAAATTAGTCCTAACCAATCAAGATCTTGCATTTCATGGCTCACTGTTGCGCCAAGCCAACTTGCAATGGTGAGGTCGTATTCAGCTGTTGTGCGAAATACTTCCAGAGCAAGCAACTTTCGCTCTTCATCGCTAAACCCGCCGGCTTTAATGGAGGCAAATAGCTGGTCATATTGCGATGTATTGCAGATGACTGCAACAGAACCATGGTTCTTCGCTGCCCCACGCAACATCGATGGGCCGCCGATATCAATTTGTTCTATGCATTGCGCAAAATCAGCACCCGAAGCCAGCGTTGCTGCGAATGGATATAAGTTAATGACAACAAGATCAAAGGGTTCGATATCAAGATCGGCAATTGCTTTCAAATGTTCTGGGTTATTCTGATCTGCCAAAATTCCTGAGTGAATCTTCGGGTGCAGAGTCTTCACGCGACCACCCATAATTTCTGGGAAACCGGTATAGGTGCTGACCTCTGTTACCGGTATTCCAGCGTCCTGCAGTGTTTTGGCGGTGGAGCCGGTGGATAGTATTTCAACACCAGCATCGCGTAGAACTTCGCCAAGCTCGAGCAATTGCACTTTGTCATAGACGCTTACTAGCGCCCTACGAATCGGTTTGAGATTAGCCATTCTTATTCCCCTGCGTAGCCAGTATCGATGCAATGGTCGCAACTATGAGACCGCGTTCCAGAATCTTAATGCGCTCGTGTAGAGACTCCTCGGTTTCCCCACTGCCTATGTCGAGTTTGCCTTGAGCGATGATTTCCCCGGTATCTAACCCAGCATCAACCCAATGAATTGTCGTGCCGCTTTGAGTGGCTCCCGCTTGCAGGGCGTCACGAACTGCATGAGCACCTGGAAAGAGCGGCAGAAGTGAAGGGTGGCTATTGATGATCTTAAATCTTTCAACTGTCTTAGCTGAGAGTAAGCGCATGAACCCGGCGCTGACCACGAGGTCGGGCTTGAGTGCCCCAAGGAGAGTCTCAAGCTCTCGATCCCATTGCGTGCGATCGGCCATCATAGGAATTACAAATGATTCAATCTGCGCTGCTTCTGCTCTGGCAATAACGGGAGCATCTTTTTGATCAGAGATAACTGCAACGATATCTACCTCAGCCAAAGTAGTTGAGCGCGCATCAAATATTGCCTGTGCCAGCGTTCCACCGCCGGAAGCAAGAATGACAACTCGCTTCACCGAACGCCTCTGTTTAACACCTTATTGGTAATAAGAATTGTGATAGCTAGACCAATTCCCATTTCAAGTGCGACCGAGAGTGCGAACTTCCAGATTGAAACGCCCATGGAACCCATCTCTGCGGTAATCAGTGATCCACTTGCAAGATAGCCAAGAAGAACCAGACCAATGACTATAAAGAGATAGCTCTGGGCAATCGCACGGAGATCGAAATTTGCTGTCAGATATCCTAAAAATGCACCAAGTCCAATAAAGAAAAGTGTGCCAAGCAGCGCAAAAGGTTCTGGGCCCACCGGAAGAATTCCAAGCAGTGGCAGAGCTGGAATCTCGCCCAAGCTATATGAATGCGGTGAAATCAAAGTTCCGGCACCCACTGCTAACCCAGTTCCTGAAAAATAAGATGCCGCAGCAATGGCTGCATTCGGTAGATAGAGAATATTGAGAAAGAGAAGCAGTACTCCACCAAAGATTCCGGGCTGTAGCGAGGTCGTAATTGTTCTCACCTGAGAAAAATTGATGAAGATGAGTGCTGATACGACAATAAATGAAACTCCAAGTAGTACTGACAAAACTCGTGCGCTCAACCGAAGTGGGCGTGATGGCACTACCCGATTACCCACTGTCATAGTTGAAATTAGAGCGATGGCAAATGCAAAAATTGGGGCTAAATACCACTGCACTGCAACCGAGTTTGATCTGCTCATGAACGCCAAGATGGTGACGAGTAGTGCATAAACAATTGAGAAGTTGAGCCTGACGATATTTAGGTCGTGGTAATCACCCTTAAGTCGCTCGAGAGCGCGCGTAAATGAGGAGCGAATAACAAGAAAAGGTAGAACTACTGCACCTATAGGCAAGTAGGTGAGATACCCAGCAACTCCAGTCGGTGGAAGAGAGAGCTGAAATGGAATGTGATGAGCGCCGAGCCAGATCCAGAGCGCTCCACGTATCGGATCTGTAGTTGATCCACTTGCGCTTCCAGCTGTAGACCAAGCAATCAGTGCAATAAAAGAGAATGGCAGCAGCAGAAATGCAGCACTACGAAATACATGAGACAACGAGACCAGGAGGACGCGTTGCATCGTGGAATTAACGACCTAGTATGTCGCGCATTAATTGCGCAGTTTCACTTGGTGTTTGTCCCACTTTCACGCCAGCTGCTTCAAGTGCATCTTTCTTAGCCTGCGCAGTACCTGATGAACCAGAAACGATGGCACCAGCATGTCCCATAGTTTTTCCTTCAGGAGCAGTAAATCCGGCAACGTAACCCACAACTGGCTTGGTGACATATTCAGCGATAAATGCAGCTGCCCGCTCTTCGGCATCGCCACCAATTTCACCAATCATCACGATTGCAGTTGTGTCAGGATCATCTTGGAATGCACGTAGGCAATCAATATGGGTAGTTCCAATAACTGGGTCTCCACCAATACCAACTGCCGTTGAGAATCCGATGTCGCGAAGCTCATACATCATTTGATAGGTAAGAGTTCCAGACTTTGATACCAAGCCAATCGGTCCGCGCTTTGTAATATCTGCAGGGATGATGCCAACATTTGATTGTTCCGGGCTAATCAGCCCTGGGCAGTTAGGGCCGATGATTTGAGTAGTGCCCTTTTGAAGCGAGTAGGCATAGAAGAATGCCGAATCGTGCACAGGAATACCTTCAGTGATAACAACAACAAGCGGCATCTTGGCATCAATTGCATCAATAACCGCTGCCTTAGCAAACTTCGGCGGCACGAAGACCACTGAAACGTTGGCTCCGGTAGCAGTCATTGCTTCAGCTACTGTGTTAAATACTGGAAGTGATGTGCCATCGATATCGACTGACTGTCCACCCTTGCCAGGTGTCACGCCACCAACAACTTTGGAACCCGATGCCAACATGCGACGGGTGTGCTTAGTTCCTTCAGAACCAGTCATTCCCTGAACGATTATTTTGCTTGCTGAATTAATAAAGATTGACATTACTTGGCCGCCAATTCTGCAGCACGTGATGCCGCTCCATCCATAGTCTGCGCCTGCTCCACCAATGGATGGTTAGCTGCGCTAAGAATTGCGCGACCTTCAATAACGTTATTTCCATCGAGTCGAACAACGATTGGCTTTGTTGCCTTCGGTCCAAGTAGTTCCAGGGCTTGAACGATGCCATTTGCAACCGCATCACATGCAGTGATTCCGCCAAAGACGTTAACTAATACGCTCTTCACATCTGAATCACCAAGGATGATGGAGAGTCCATCGGCCATCACTTGGGCAGATGCACCGCCGCCAATGTCAAGGAAGTTTGCTGGACGCATTCCGCCAAATTTTTCTCCAGCATATGCAACAACATCGAGGGTCGACATCACAAGACCGGCGCCGTTTCCAATGATGCCAACTTGACCATTATCAAGCTTGACGTAGTTCAGCCCCTTCTCTTTGGCAGCCGCTTCTAGCGCATTGGTGGAGTCGTGATCTACCAGAGCCTCATGATCTGGTTGGCGGAAATCAGCGTTCTCATCGAGAGTTACTTTTCCGTCAAGTGCGACAACGCGACCATCTTCTGTCTTCACAAGTGGATTGACTTCAACAAGAGTCGCATCTTCTGATTGGAAAGTTTCCCAAAGTTTGACCAGCACATCTGCAACTTGCGCGGCAACATCTGCGGGGAATTGTGCTTGGGTAACAATCTCTTTCGCCTTTGCTAGTGAAATTCCATCGACGGCGCTTACTGGCACCTTGGCTAATTTCTCTGGGGCAGTATGTGCGACTTCTTCGATATCCATTCCGCCGGCAACTGATGCCATCACAAGAAAGGTGCGGTTAGATCGATCGAGAAGTATCGAAACATAATATTCATCAACGATGGGAGCAGCCTGGGCAATCATCACTTTATGAACAGTGTGGCCTTTAATATCCATTCCAAGAATGGCACCTGCTTTTTCTTTTGCATCATTTGCATCAACTGCCAGCTTTACGCCGCCCGCTTTTCCGCGCCCGCCAACTTTTACCTGCGCCTTAACAACTACTTTGCCACCCATCTTGGCGGCTGCATCGTGTGCTTGATCTGCCGTTGTTGCAACTGCTCCTTGTAATACTGGAACGTTATGCTTTTCAAAGAGATCACGTGCTTGGTATTCGTAGAGATCCACTAAAGGGCTCCTTCAGGTGTGGCTAATGAGCAGGACGTGTATGCCCTAATCCTAAAGGCTTAATTTATAGCGCTGTGACAGGGGCATATCGAAGCAGCAGGCGTTTATCTCCGTAGGCGCCGAAGTTAATGGTCGCCTCTGATTTATCGCCCTCGCCGGCAAGTGCAACCACGGTGCCAAGTCCGAATGTGTCATGTGACACACGCTGCCCCACTACAAGAGCCATCGCTGTTGATTTCTTTCCCGTGGCTCGCGGCGGTGGCCCTGATGGAAGTCGAGATTTCTTCACACCGGATGAGGATGAAAAAGATGAACGAGCTTCGCTATTCCATTGAATAAGTTCAGCTGGAATTTCGTCGAGGAATCTTGATGCCGGGTTGTATTTAGGTGTTCCAAAAGTTAAGCGATATTCGGCGCGGGAAATGTAGAGGCGTTTTTCCGCCCGGGTAAGACCAACATAGGCAAGTCTGCGCTCTTCTTCAATCTCTTTCGGATCATCGAGAGTGCGGGCATGAGGAAATATTCCATCTTCCATCCCAGTAAGAAATACTGTTGGAAATTCCAAACCTTTAGCGGTGTGCAGGGTCATGAGAGTGACAACTCCCCCATGATCTGCTCCATCTGGAATCTCATCAGCATCGGCCACAAGTGAAACTTTCTCAAGGAATCCTGAAAGTGAAATCTCTTCATCCTCTATCAGCTCTTCAAATGGACGCTCTTCATAATCCATCGAGGCTGAAACAAGTTCCTTCAGGTTCTCCACTCGCACTTCATCTTGCGGATCCGTACTTGCCTCAAGTTCAGTAAGCAACCCAGATTGCTCAAGAACTGCCTCAATAATCACTGAAGGTTTTGTTTTGGCTTCCACCAGAGTTTGCAGAGCTGTGAGCATGGAGGTGAATGCGCTAATGGAGTGCGCAGCTTTATTTGGCACCGCTGTTGCCTCGGTTACTCGCAATAGTGCCTTCCAGAATGAAATACCGTGTAATTCGGCGAATAATTCAACTTCTTCCAGGGCGCGATCTCCGATGCCTCGCTTAGGGAAGTTAATGACTCGGCGCAGCGAAACTTCATCATCCGGATTGGCCAGCACCCGAAGGTATGCCAGAAGGTCTTTTACCTCTTTACGTTCATAGAAGCGCAGCCCACCAACAACTTTGTATGGAATGGCTGCACGCATAAATACTTCTTCAAAGATACGAGATTGGGCATTTGTGCGATAGAAAATGGCAGTATCACCTGGGTTTGAATGGCCCATATCCTGTAGTGAACGGATCTCACTCTTAATAAATTCAGCTTCGTCATACTCTGACTCTGCAACGTATCCGGTCAGTGGTGCACCTGCACCAGCATCTGACCATAGATTCTTCTCTTTGCGAGATTCATTCTTGGTGATGACCGCATTCGCAGCACTTAGAATATTCTGGGTGGAGCGATAGTTCTGTTCAAGCAATACCGTCGTTGCATTTGGGTAATCAACTTCAAATTGCAGAATATTTCGAATTGTTGCCCCACGAAAGCCATAGATAGATTGGTCGGCATCGCCAACAACACAGAGCTCTGCCAGTGGGAAGCCATCTCCTTCTACGCCGGTAAGTTCCTTTACCAATTGATACTGAGCATGATTTGTATCCTGATACTCATCAATTAAAATATGGCGAAAACGAGAGCGAAAGCGGGCTTTGGCTTCAGGGAATTTCTGCAATACCTGAACAGTCTTCATGATCAAGTCATCAAAATCCATCGCGTTAGCCTGTTGTAACCGCTTTTCATAGAGGGTATAAACATCAGCAACGATAGTTTCGAATTGATTGCTAGCCAGACTTAAGTAGTCATAGGGGGTCTGTAATTCATTCTTTGCATTAGAAATCAAATTCTGAAATTGGCGTACTGGATAACGTTTGGAATCAAGATTGAGCGTCTCCATGACTCGTGAAATGAGCTTCTGGGAATCGGCAGAGTCATAAATACTAAAAGTGCTGCTGTAGCCAAGTCGTTCAATCTCTTGGCGCAACATGCGCACGCACGATGAGTGAAAGGTAGAGACCCACATTGACTTTGCGACCGGGCCAACAAGTTCAGTGACCCGCTCTTTCATCTCACCGGCAGCCTTATTGGTAAATGTGATTGCCAAGATTTCATAGGGGCGCACATCGCGTCTAGCCATAATGTATGCAATTCGGCGGGTAAGCACGCGCGTCTTTCCAGAACCAGCACCTGCCACAACCAGCAGCGGTGATCCGGCATGGGAAACCGCCTTCTGTTGCTGCGGATTGAGTCCGTCTAGCAATGGGTCGGTCGCGCTCATGCCGCGGAGTCTATTAGGCTTGTGCATCATGGAGCCGATAGCAGATTCAGAGATCAAGCGCGTTTTAGTTATCAACGCCCACCCCGATGATTCAGATTTCGGAGCCTCAGGAACTATCGCGCAGTGGGTGGCGCAAGGCATTGAAGTCTCTTATGTGCTGTGCACAAATGGCGACCAAGGTGGCGAAGAATCTGGTTTTACTAAAGAAGAGATGCCGGCAGTGCGTCAAAGAGAACAACGCGCAGCATGTGCCGCACTCGGAATCAGTGATGTCACATTCCTCAATTATGTTGATGGGCATCTTGAACCAACTATCGCGCTTCGAAAAGATATTGTCAGACAGATTCGCCGCGTGAAACCAGATCGCATGATCTGCCAATCACCTGAACGCAATTGGGAACGTATTGGTGCCAGCCACCCAGATCACTTAGCAGCGGGTGAAGCCACTATCCAAGCAGTGTATCCAGATGCCCGTAATCCGTTTGCCTTTACAGATTTATTAGAAAAAGAAGGTTTAGAACCATGGAAGGTGAAAGAAGTCTGGATGCAGGGTCACGCACATCCAGATCACTTCGTTGATATCACCGACACATTCCACTTTAAATTAGCGGCGCTGAGAGAACATGCTTCTCAGACATCGCATATGGAAAACCTGGAAGAAATGTTACGCGAATGGGGCCAACGTAACGCAGGCTTAGGCGAACTTCCTGAAGGTCGAATTGCTGAAGCATTTAAAATCGTAAATACGAATTAGCCCTACCGAACTTGCTTTAACCCCTGTTATGCAAAGCGACAGCTCAGGCCGCCGTCAACGATCCAATCTGCTCCATTAACAAATGAGGCATCATCTGAGAGCAGGAAAGTAACAACCTTTGCAATTTCAGAAGTCTTTGCCATGCGATCCATCGGTTGAACAGCCATTGCACCAGTTCTATTTTCAGGACGTTGAGCTAACCACTCTTCCAGTAAGGGTGTGAGTGTGTAGCCAGGTGAAACTGCATTAGTGCGAATCTGGTGGATACCTTCATCGAGTGCCAAGTTCCGTGTTAAGCCAATGACACCTGACTTACCAGCTGCATATGGGAAGAACTTGGGATGAGTCATGCGTGCATGGATTGATGCGATATTTACTATTGCACCTTTTTTGGCTGACCGCATTGCAGGCAATACCAATTTAGCTGTATGCCAAACGCTCTTAAGATCTACGTTGAAAAAGTTATTCCACTCATCATCTGTCATTTCAACTGGGTCCGCATTTGAACTAATGCCAGCATTATTTACCAAGCAGGTAACTGGACCAAACTCTTTCACAATCGCTTCATGGGCAACTTTGAGAGATTCAAATTCGCCCACATCTGCCTGATGAAAAAATACTGTGAAGCCTTGAGAGGTGAGCTCTGCAGCATAGGCTTTACCTGCCGGAACATTGATATCGCAGAAAGAGACTTTGGCTCCTTGTTGCACAGCATCTAAAACAATTGCAGCTCCGATTCCAGCTGCTCCACCTGTAACAAAGACATGTTCATTGTGAAGTTTCATTTCTTAACCATTCCGTTATTCAGTCACTAGTCCAGAGCAATCACCCCAGATACTGAATTAAGTAGCTGATGTGACTAGCTGCATGGAGCGTAATAGAAAAAGGAACCAAGGAGAAGAGCTCCGCTAGCTTTGTAAGTCTTACGTTACTTAACTACAACCGATTCGATAGCGACCTTTATTTTTGGTGCCCCGATTCCACTTGGATCATTAACCCCTTTGGATGCGATGTATTTCAAGACATCGAGGCCCTTTGTAATCTTTCCCCAGATTGAGTAAGAAGGCCCAAGTGCAGGTGAATCTCCGAATACGAGGAAGAACTGGCTGCCGTTGGTATTGGGCCCAGAGTTGGCCATGGCAACAGTGCCGGCTGGATATGCCAGGGACTTACCTATCGGCAAATTTTCATCAGCATATGAAAATCCTGGTCCGCCAGCACCCTCGGCAGTTGGATCGCCGCATTGCAGCATTTCAAAGCCAGATACCGCTTCTCGATGACAGAGACTCTTGTTGTAGTAACCAGCTTTAGCTAGTGCGGTAATTTGAGTAACAGTAAATGGTGCTTTTGCATCGAGTGCTATGACTACATCACCACAATTTGTTTTGAGTGTCATTGTCTTAGGAAGAACTTTAGCAGGCTTCTGTGGGGGGTTGGTCTTCATAGGGACATGTGCTTTGGCCGTTGTTGGCTTGCAGGCTAATGGCGCAGCACTTGCCTGTGGCGCAGAAATAAGTGCACCAGCTAGAACCAATACAGCTACTGCAATCGCACTTACTTTCTTCATTCTCATTCTTCCTATTCCCACTCAATGGTGCCGGGTGGCTTGCTCGTCACATCTAGGACTACCCGATTTACTTCACGAACTTCATTGGTAATGCGGGTAGAAATTTTCTCCAGCACATCATAGGGAACTCGCGACCAATCAGCTGTCATTGCATCTTCACTCGACACCGGACGCAGCACGATGGGATGACCGTAGGTGCGCCCATCACCTTGTACGCCAACACTTCGAACATCGGCCAACAGAACTACTGGGCACTGCCAAATTTCACGATCAAGGCCAGCAGCTTTGAGTTCTTGGCGAGCGATGAGATCTGCCTCGCGCAAGATATCTAAACGCTCTTGTGTGACTTCGCCAATGATGCGAATGCCAAGACCTGGTCCAGGAAATGGTTGGCGCCAAATAATCTCTTCCGGTAATCCGAGTTCAAGACCGACCTGACGCACTTCATCTTTAAAAAGAGTGCGTAGCGGTTCAATTAATGCAAACTTTAAATCATCTGGTAGACCGCCCACATTGTGGTGAGATTTAATATTGGCAGTTCCGGTGCCGCCCCCTGATTCAACAACATCGGGATATAAGGTGCCTTGCACTAAGAATTCAACATCTCCGCCGGCGGCAATATCGCGAGCTGCTGATTCAAATGAACGAATAAATTCACGGCCAATGATCTTTCGTTTTGTCTCCGGATCAATCACACCAGCAAGGGCTGAGAGGAACTGCTCCCGGGCATCAACTACAACAAGTTCGATTCCGGTTGCGGCAACAAAATCACGTTGGACTTGTTCAGATTCTCCACTGCGCAGTAATCCGTGATCGACAAATACGCAGGTGAGTTGATTTCCTACCGCCTTTTGCACAATCGCTGCAGCAACTGCAGAGTCAACTCCGCCAGAGAGGCCACAAATAACTCGCTTGCCGCCAATTGCAGCTTTCGCTTTAGCAACTTCTTCTTCGGCAATGTTCTGGGTTGTCCACGACGGGTTACACCCTGCGATATTGATGAGCCAATTCTGCAGAATCGCTTGGCCGTGTTCTGAGTGCAGAACTTCTGGGTGAAATTGCACGCCAGCTAATTTTCCAGTTGCATCTTCAAATGCCGCGATTGGTGTGTCGGCAGTGGAAGCCGAGATGCTAAAGCCACACGGTACTTCCGAGACGGCGTCGCCATGTGACATCCAGACTGATTGTGAAGCTGGAAGTCCGGCAAAAATCTTAGATCCGGCCTTCACATCAATTGGGGTGCGACCAAACTCTGATTTACCGGTTTGGGCAACTACACCAGCAAGGGCTGCAGCCATTGTTTGAAACCCATAACAGATTCCAAATACCGGAATACCGAGTGCAAAGATTGCTGGATCAACTTTAGGTGCGTGATCTGCATAGACTGAAGATGGACCACCAGAAAGAATGATGGCTTCTGGGTTCTTTGCACTGACTTCAGCTGCGGTAATTGTCGAAGGAACTATCTCTGAATACACCTTCGCTTCCCGCACGCGACGGGCGATGAGCTGTGCATACTGCGCGCCGAAATCGACGACAAGTACTCCGTGCTTATCGGCCATGCTGCATAACAATTTCTACGCGCTGGAATGACTTCACATCTGAGTATCCGCAGGTGGCCATCGCACGACGTAGTGCACCAAATAAATTCATAGAACCATCAGATGCATGTGATGGCCCATTCAAAATTTCTTCTAGCGTTCCGACGGTTCCCACATTCATGCGCTGACCACGAGGAACTTCCGGATGGTATGCCTCAGAACCCCAGTGCCAACCAAGACCCGGAGATTCAACTGCCTTAGCAAGTGCTGCGCCCATCATGACCGCATCTGCTCCACATGCAATCGCCTTTGCAATGTTTCCAGATTTTCCAACGGCGCCATCGGCAATCACGTGGACATAACGTCCGCCTGATTCATCAAGGTATTCACGACGAGCTGCTGCGACATCGGCAACTGCTGTTGCCATCGGAACTTCAATACCAAGAACTGTTTGAGTGGTGTGAGCAGCTCCGCCACCGAAACCAACGAGAACTCCAGCAGCTCCGGCGCGCATCAGGTGTAGTGCACCAGTTGTTGTTGCAACCCCGCCAACAATGACAGGCACATCGAGTTCATAGATAAATTTCTTCAAGTTCAGTGCTTCATTTTCGGCGGCAACATGCTCTGCTGAAACTGTTGTTCCGCGAATCACAAAGATATCCACACCGGCATCAATAACCGCCTTGTGAAGCTGGGCGGTGCGTTGTGGTGAAAGTGATGCCGCAACAGTGACACCTGAATCTCGAATCTGCTTAATACGTTCTTTAATAAGTTCTGGGCGGATAGGTGCGGAATAAATCTCTTGCATGCGACGAGTTGCATGCTGATCTGGCATCGATGCGATTTCACCGAGTGGAATACGTGGATCCTCATACCGAGTCCACAACCCCTCAAGGTTAAGTACTCCTAGACCGCCGAGCTTTCCTATTGCAATCGCAGTCTCTGGTGAGACCACTGAATCCATAGGTGCTGCAATCAGTGGTAGATCAAACTTATAGGCATCTATTTGCCAGGTAGTGGAAACATCTTCCGGGGTGCGAGTACGACGACTTGGGACAATGGCAATATCGTCAAATGAATAGGCGTGACGGGCTCTTTTTCCGGGTGCGATTTCGTAATCCATGGCTATTTCTTCTTGCTGTAGTTGGGGGCATCGGCCACATGTAGAACATCATGTGGGTGGCTCTCTTGTAAGCCAGCTGCAGTAATTTGAATGAGGCGACCTTCACGTCGCAGCGTTTCGATATCAGGAGCACCGGCATAACCCATGCCGCTTCGAAGTCCGCCAACGAGTTGGTGAACAACATCTGCAACCGGGCCGCGATAGGTAACTTTTCCTTCAATACCTTCGGGGACAAGTTTGTCTTCAGAAAGAACATCATCTTGCATATATCGATCTTTCGAATATGACTTCTGTTCACCGCGAGATTGCATGGCACCGAGGGATCCCATGCCGCGGTATGCCTTATAGGTGCGTCCATCAATTTCTACAAGTTCACCAGGAGATTCTTCGCACCCAGCAAGAAGTGAACCGAGCATCACAGAGTGTGCACCAGCAACAATTGCTTTAACAATGTCACCTGAATATTGGAGCCCGCCATCTGCAATGAGTGGAATGCCAGCCTTGTTGCATGCTTTTGCTGCTTCAATGATTGCAGTTACTTGTGGAACACCCACACCTGCGACAACGCGAGTTGTGCAGATTGATCCGGGACCAACGCCAACTTTGACCGCATCGGCGCCAGCGTTGATGAGCGCCTGCGCACCTGCGCGAGTTGCGACGTTACCACCGATGATTTCAATGGTGGAAGAAAACTTCTTTATTCGTGCAATAGCATCGAGGACTGCGCGGTGATGTCCGTGAGCTGTGTCTACGACAACCACATCTACGCCCGCTTCAATGAGTGCTTGCGCGCGTGCAAATCCATCATCGCCCACACCAACTGCGGCACCGGCAAGACCAACGTTTTTCACTAACTTCACATGTGTGACTTGCTCATCGATCGGCAAGTTACGGTGAATAATCCCAATTCCGCCAGCTTTAGCCATTGCTATTGCCATCGTGGATTCAGTCACGGTATCCATAGCCGATGAAACTAGTGGCGCGGCCAAAGTAATGTTTCGAGTCAGGCGAGTGGATGTATCTACTTCAGAAGGAACCACATCAGATGCATCAGGTAAAAGCAGGACATCGTCATAGGTCAGCCCGAGCATCGCGACTTTGTCGGTATCGCCGCTCATGAGCCCTCCATACTGTGGTTGAGCGCCCTAGTCTAACTTGAGAATTAAGCGCCGATTGCCTGCTTGATTTTAGAACAGGCGAGCGCTAAATCCTCAGCAAAGGGAACTTCTCGGCATTGATCTCGGTCCCAGCCAGGGCCACCCAGGACAACTCGCGGGGCTGGGCGAACATTCGGGATATCTTTAAAGAAGATGGGGTCACCATTTTTTGCTAACTGTGCCCAGAGAAATACTGCCGGTGGAGCACTGCGAGTTACTACCGTAGAAATTGCCGCCAGCGGAGTTCGCGCCCCCATTACCTGACATTCAATATTTAATTCAGCAAGTGCGGCGGTAAGTGCATGCAGGGCTAGACAGTGCAGCTCCTCCCCGACAGATGCCAGCAGCACCGGGCGCGGATTGATTGGGCTCTTAATATCTCGTGAGAAATCACGCAGAACATTTGTGATTGATTCCGAAAGCAAGTGCTCTACTTCAATTCCTTCGCCCGTTTGCGCCCAGATATCGCCAACGATAATTAAGACCGGAACCATTACCTCATGCCAACTATCAATGACTCCGAATTGAGAAATTTCCTGACGTAATAACGCCTCAACAAAATTGTGATCAAGTGATTGCGCAGCTTTCACAATCGCATCCACCGCTTCCGAGCGCTCGTGAACCGTCTCTAGGATCTGATCAAGATTGTGCTTGCCCTTATGAGATAGGGCTTGTTCGGCAGCCTCTGCCGGACTCACTCCGGCAACAATTAACCGTCGCATCATGATTAGCTTGGCTAGGTCTTGCGGTAGATACTTGCGATGCTCACCGGCTTCATGGCCCGATGGCCCAAGGCCATAGCGCCGGGCCCAGGTGCGAAGAGTTGCCGGGGCTACGCCAATCCGGCGAGCCACCGCCGCCAC
>CAIXKQ010000008.1 GCA_903920065.1 uncultured Actinomycetes bacterium | reverse complement strand
GTGTGGATTAATGGAATATCAAGTTCTTTCGCAACCGGCATCGCAACCTTGCCGCTGATCCAATAGTGGGAATGAATCACATCATAAGTCTCTGCTTGCAAGGCCTGTTTAAAGGCAGCTGAGAGTTCGGGAATGTAATTAGGTAACTGCTCTTTGGTAACGCCAGAGATTGGGCCCACATTAAGTTGAATAACTCTCACACCCGGTGCTGCCTCGACGATGTCTGCAACTTCACTATTGTTTCTGCGAGTAAAGATATCTACCGCAACTCCCATAGCAGCCATGTTCTGCGCTGCTTCCACCACATAGATATTCATTCCACCGGCATCGCCCGTACCCGCTTGATCAAGCGGGGATGTGTGCACCATCAAGGTGGCAACACGGCGATTGGTTCGGTTCACCCCTTAAGGGTACGCGCCATTAAAAGGTTGCGCGAATGGTGCCGATAACAGTGTTGCCACCCAGCACGTTTTCGACTTCATAGGGGCTATCAATACCTAACTTGGCAAGGCCTGCATGAACTAAGACTCTAAAAGGGCGCAGTGAACCATCTGAGACTTTAAAGACAAGTGTGCGGCCATCAGTCATCGTTGCAACTTCAACCGCCTCTGCCCCATCTTTCATATAAAGACCCGGTACGCCTTCAATCATTTGTGTTGTCAGCCGCCCCACACCTGCCACCATCTCAGGAAAAGCACGTGATGCTTCCATTACAGATTGATGAGAACTATCTGTTGAGATAGTAATTACTCTCATTGCCCGTGCTAAACCAGCAACAGAGAGTAAGAACAGTGGCGCCCCGCAACCATCTGTTGATGTCAGTGTGATCTTCTCGCCAGCTAGCGTTTCTAGCTCACTCTTAATGACAACCTGCAACGGGTGTACAGCATCTAAGTAAGTGTCAGTTGGCCAATTATTGGTAACACAGGTTAATAACATGGCGGCATGTTTGCCGCTGCAGTTCATGGCAATACGTGTTGCTGGTGCATTACCCCATGCCTGGCGCTCTGCTTCACCGAGTGGCTTATCTAGTGCGCATTGCAACGCACCTTCATCAAGCTTTGCTAGCGCCAATATCTCTTTTACAGCTGCAATATGTTCACCCGAACCAGAGTGACTTGATGCACCCAGTGCTAACAACCGTGGTTCAAGCTTCAGACCTGCGCGCACCATCGCTGCACCTTGAATACATTTAACGGTTGAGCGTGGAAAAATAAGATGGCTGGGATCACCTAAAGAAAAATTAACAGAACCATCGGCGTTCAGTGCCAATAAATGCCCACGGTGTTCTGATTCAACAACACCGTCTCGCACATACTGCGCCAGTACTGCATCAGACATTAATCGACCTGGCGCTCGAGGGTGGACCAGATATGTGCTTGTAACTCTTGTCCTTCGGCCGCCATGTCATAGGCATAGAAAAGTTCGCCAGCAACAAGACCATAAAGGCGCACACCCGCTGTCACAATCTTTGCCGAAGGCGCTGAATATCCTTGATCCATCACTAACTGAATCTTGGGACCATCAAACTGTCCAACCCAGCCTTCAGAGATTCCGGTGTTATGCGAAATAACAACTTCTAAAACGTTTTTTTCTTTCACACGCCAGAAACCAACTTCTGATGCGGCAGGGCGAATGATTTCTCCTTCAGCGTCGATGATCCAGGAACGCGAGAAGTAATTCAGAAATGGACGCCCGTCGTGGTTAAAGGTGACTTCTTGGGCAAATTCAAAGGTGGGAATCGTTGGATATTCACCGCGACCTTTACCGCGCCAAGTGCCGACCATCCAAGCAAGTGGATTGAGATCAGGATGTAAACCTTCTGGAATTGTGAAGGCCATTAGAGCCTGCCTCTCTTATATGTGCGTCCATCACGAGCTTGAGATTGTCTGCGCCCTTTGACGCCATAAACAACGAGTCCAATACCAACAACAAGTGCGACTAGTGCCAGCACCACAGTTGTGAGGGACTCCATGGGCTAAGAGTAACTCTTAAAGCTTGCGCACCGCCCACATGATTGCAAGACAAGCCAGCAGAACAACAAATAATTGACCAAGAAATTTCACTTATGCCTCAACGATGATCTGCTGTGAAGCGGCCACGCCTTCAACCATTAACTCGGCATCGACCGGGGTATTTCGCTTCACGATGGCAAGTGCAATAGGCCCGAGTTCAAAGTGTCGGGCAACAGTGCCAAGAAAGCCCACCTGAACTTCCCCGTTCATGACCGGTGTTCCAGTTGGTGGCATGACAACTGCATGGCCATCAAGGTGGAGCATCACTAAACGACGTGGTGGTTTTCCTAAGTTATAAACCTTGGCAACTGTTTCTTGTCCACGATAGCAACCCTTATTCATATGCACGGCGCCATGGATGAAGCCAAGTTCATTAGGAATTGCCTTTGCATCAGTATCAATTCCGTGGCGAGGCCGCCCTGCTGCAACGCGTTCTGCATCAAGTGCCCACGTGCCCACCTGTGTTGCATGTGCACCAAATGCCTTCTTCATATCATCAAGTTCTACGCGTGGCACAAGTGCAAAGGGACCGCCCACTTCATTGGCGGCACCCGGTGCTCGTAATACTGCAAACTCAAGGGACGCATCGCGGACTTCGACTTTGAGCATAAAGCGCATCTTGTTCAGATATGCAATCAAACCTTGGGCAAAGTGTGGATCAAGGACGATAAATGTTGTCGTTGCATCATCAACGAGTGCGAATTGATATTCCACATGTCCTTGCGGATCTAAAATCAGCGCTGATGTCCAGATTCCAACACCAAACTCAAGTAAATGTTGCGTTGTTAGATCATGGAGCCACTTCAGGCGATCTTCACCAGTGACTGCAACAACAGCTAAGTGCGAGAGGTCTGCCCATGCGGTGCCCGCTAGAAGTGCGCGTTGTTCCTTATTAGGCTCACCGAAATGCCAGATAGCACCCTTATCAGGGCCATCTTCGACAAATACGGCAGTCATTGCTATTACTTAACGCAGGTGGCACATGTGCCATAGATGGCAAAGTGTGTGACATCAGTTTTGAAACCATAATCATCAGATAAGTTCTGCACAAAGTTAGCTGCAACATCAATTGGCGCATCGCCCACAGATCCGCAGGTGCCACAGACAAGGTGTAAGTGGGTGAGCTCTTCAGCTGCGTGATAGGTCGCACCACCGTGGCCAAGGTGGGTGTGCTGCACCAAGCCAACGTTTTCTAGTGTTTCTAGGTTGCGATAGACGGTAGATAAATTAATTCCAGGATGTGTCTGGCGTACTTTTTCCGCCACCTCTTCCGGGGTTGCATGGCCAAGTGCGCGCACAGCAGAGAGAACTAATTCACGCTGTGGTGTCAGACGTAAACCTTTTTCATGGAGCTCATGCTTATCGGCCATGGCTTAAGTCTACCTAGATATGTATTACTAGATCAGTCGGGTTGCCTTGGGTAGCAATAACGCCCTGTTCCACGCGAGCACCTGGTGCCTGAACCACAAGGGTCCAGCTACCAGGGGCTGCGAAGAAACGAAATTGACCTTCGAGGTTTGTTGGAACCTCTGCGGTGAATTCACCGGTGGAATCAAGTAATCGCACATGAGCATTGGTCACAGCAACACCATTAGGAACTGAGTCATCGGTGCCCGCTTTAAGGATGACACCTTGAATCACCGTCTGTGTTGCAAGATCTAGGCCATCAAGTGATGGGCCGCCAGGTGTTGCACCGCATGTGCGCACTAGTTATGCGCCGACAGCAACAGGAACTCCGACGAGTGAACCGTATTCAGTCCATGATCCGTCGTAGTTCTTCACATTGTTCACACCTAGTAGTTCGTGCAGTACAAACCAAGAGAACGCTGAGCGCTCACCAATGCGGCAGTACGCAATGGTGTCTTTTGCAAGATCCACACCCGCACCTTGATAGATTTCTTTAAGCTCTACATCCGATTTAAATGTGCCATCTTCATTGGCAGCCTTTGACCAAGGGATGTTCTTAGCTGTTGGGATATGTCCCTTAATTTGTCCGCCTTCTTGTGGAAGGTGAGCAGGGGCAGCAAGTTCACCTGAGAATTCAGCTGGTGAGCGAACATCAACGATGTTCTTGGTGCCAATAGCTGCAATAACTTCATCGCGGTAGGCACGGATGGTGTTATCGCGCTCCTTTGCAACATAACGAGTTGCCGAACGAGTAGGAACAACAGTTACAAATGGACGAGCATCGAGTTCCCAGCGCTTGCGACCACCATCTAGTAGGCGAACATCTGCGTGGCCATAGACCTTGAAATACCAGAAGGCATAGGTAGCAAACGAGTTGTTATTGCCACCATAGAGGATGACAGTTGTGTCATTTGAAATGCCGTTTTTGGAAAGAAGGGCTTCAAACTTCTCTTTTGAGATCAGATCGCGGATTAGGCCATCTTGTAGGTCTTCGCGCCAGTGGAAGGTAATTGCATTTTCAATATGGCCTTGTGCATACAGGGTTGTATCTTCATCAACTTCGATGATGGCAACCTTTGGGTCGTTCAGGTTCTCTAGTACCCAATCTGCGGTAACTAGTGATGTTTCACGTGACATTTTTATCTCCTTCTTAGTTAGGTTAAATTATTTTATTTAGATGTAAAGCGAACGAGCAGCAGGTAAATCTCACAACCCAAACAGTAATTAAAGGCGGCATTAAGAATCGCGGCAGCAAGGGCTGCGCCCACTGCGATCGTAAAGACAAGATCAGCGCCAGCAAATGCTGCGATGCTGGCAACAAGTGCGAATACAAAACCAACAGCTTGCGCAAACTTTGGTGGGCGCACATCTTCAGTTGGTGCCACACCACTTAGACGTGGCTTGATCACGTTTTTGAAGATCAAGCCATAGGGAGTGAACTGTGGGCCTTTGACTGCGCCGATGAGAAAGACAAGACCTTGCGCAACTATGACCCACTTGTTCTGGGTAACCAGTGCGATGGCAAGAACAATTGTTGTAATCGTTGCGCCAAAACGTGGGCCACGTGCATCGATATAGATCTTTGCAACTTCTTTATTTTCTAGTACTTCAGACATGAGTGAAGATTAGGCAATCACCTTACAAAAGACCACTTGCGAATAATTCGCGGTTACACGATGTTTGCAAGAGCAGCCAAGACTTGATCGCGCTTCGGTGTGCCAGCTGCCCG
>CAIXKQ010000007.1 GCA_903920065.1 uncultured Actinomycetes bacterium | reverse complement strand
GCTTATCGGCCATTCTGCGATCAAGGATGAGTTCCATGTTTCCAGTTCCCTTGAACTCTTCGAAGATCACTTCATCCATACGAGATCCAGTATCAACTAGAGCTGTTGCAAGAATGGTCAGTGATCCACCATCTTCAATATTACGAGCGGCACCGAAGAACTTCTTAGGTGGATACAAAGCAGCTGAATCCACACCACCGGACAAGATACGTCCTGATGCTGGGGCTGCAATGTTGTAAGCACGACCCAGGCGTGTGATTGAGTCGAGCAAGACCACTACATCGTGACCCATTTCAACTAAACGCTTTGCACGCTCGATAGCGAGCTCGGCGACGCTGGTGTGGTCATCTGCAGGGCGATCGAAAGTCGAAGCGATAACTTCACCCTTAACGCTGCGCTGCATATCGGTAACTTCTTCTGGACGTTCGTCAACGAGGACAACCATGAGGTGACACTCAGGGTTGTTTGTTGTAATCGCATTGGCAATTGCCTGCAAGACCATTGTCTTACCCGCTTTAGGAGGCGAAACAATAAGTCCGCGCTGACCTTTTCCAATAGGTGCAATCAAGTCAATAACGCGAGTGGTAAGAATATTTGGCTCTGTCTCAAGGCGAAGACGCTCTTGTGGGTAAAGCGGAACAAGCTTGCCGAATTCAACTCGGTTGCGAGCTTCTTCATATGGTGCGCCATTGATTGTTTCAAGAGTGATGAGTGGGTTGTACTTCTGACGAGTTTCACCTTCACGTGCTTGGCGAACTTGTCCGGTGACAACATCACCTTTACGAAGACCGTACTTACGTACTTGTCCCTGTGAAACATAAACATCATTTGGCCCCGGCAGGTATCCACCGGTGCGAATAAATGAATAGTTATCCATAATGTCGACGAGTCCGCCAACTGGCACGAGAACGTCATCTTCACCAATTACTGGTTCGCGCTCTTCCCGGTTTCCACGGTCGCGATTGCGGTCACGTCCACGATTGCGATCGCGCCCACGGTTGCGGCCACCACGGTCTTCGCGCTCACCTGAATTACGGTCTTGCGGTGCGCTGTTATCTGATGAATCTTCATCGTTATCGTCATCATCATCTGAATTATTTGAATTATCGGAATTCTTATTCTCGCGGTTGCCCTTCTTAGCATTGCGAGCTTCCCGGCGTGCCTCGCGCTCAGCTTTAGCTGCCTCGCGGTTTGCCGCCTGCAGATCTGCAATTGCTGTTACGAGTGCATCCTTTTTTAGCTTCGCAGCGTTATCAATACCGAGTTGAGACGCAACTTCCTTTAACTTAGGAAGGGTCATCGCTGAGAGCTCTGGGCTGCTGGAACGAATTGGTTCTGTTGTTGTCATGTATTTCTTTTCAGTTTGGGGCTTACCTATATAAGTGAAACCCAGGGTTAATTTCTTTATCTTCTTGGATTTATCAATTCTTACTCTGCCCTTACTTACCGGGTCGAACTGATGGCAAAACTATAGCAGGCTGGCTCCACGAGGAGCAATTTCCAGAGATTTACCTTCAAATGCAGCGCCTCCAGCACGGCGCAGCTGTTCACTTTCTTCCTGGTCGCCAGTATGCAAAGCCATCACTGTGGGACCCGCACCAGAGATAAAGGCTGCAACTCCGGCAGCACGTAACTTTGTCATCAGTGCAAATGAGGCTGGCATGGCATCACTTCGATATGACTGATGTAAGAAATCCTCTGTTGCTGAAAGCAGTAAATCTGGGCGAATAGTCAGCGCGTGCATGAGTAGCGCTGTATTGGTGCTGTTGCGTTGAGCATCAGCAAATGGAATCGATGCGGGTAAGAGTGTGCGGGCTTTCTTAGTTGCAAGAGTAGTACTAGGGATAAATGCCATGGCACGAATACGAAGATCTACCGGAATCTGAATTGCGTGCGCTACTTCTTTTCCATTCACAATGTCTTTCCAGGCAACAGTTGCGCCACCATAGAGAGCGGCCGCCACATTATCCGGATGGCCTTCCATCTCGGTTGCAAGGTTAAGGAGTGCCTCATCACTCATTTTATCTGTGCCAGTGAGCACGAGCGCCCTTGCTAAAACAAGCCCACCGATAATTGCAGATGCTGAGGAACCAAGTCCGCGACCATGAGGAATGACATTGAGCGCACGAACTGCAACGCCTTTTGGTCTTCCACCTAAGAAATCAAAACCCTTATAGATTGCTTTCACAAGTAAGTTCTTATCTGTGCGCGGAACGTCGTCAGCGCCTTCGCCAGTGACATCAATATCAAGGCCTGGTTCATCCAGAACCTGCGCGACATAACGATCGTGCATAGCAAAGGCTAAGGCGATGGAATCAAATCCTGGGCCCACGTTGGCAGAAGTAGCCGGAACCTGTACCTGAATCGGATTGGCTTTAAAAGTTGGTTTAGCCATGAGTTACTTCTTTACCAAGCCGAGCGCTTTTGCGGCAGCATCAGCGTTTACCGGAACTACTACCGGATCTGATGCGCCCTCAAGGGCCCACGGAATATCTTTTAGACCATTACCTGTGCAGGTAATAACAATAGTTTTATCTTTCGGCAGCTTTCCTGCATTCTTATACTTAATAAGTCCAGCAAGGCCAGCTGCCGAAGATGGCTCGCAGAAGATTCCTTCGCGCGCTGCTAACAAGTGATAGGCAGCGAGAATTTCTTCATCTGTTACCGAGTCAATAAGCCCACCAGATTCATCGCGGGCAGCAATTGCTTGATCCCATGAAGCAGGGTTACCAATTCTGATAGCAGTTGCAATTGTCTCCGGCTTTGCCACCGGAGTTCCTGTCACAAGAGGCGCCGCCCCTGCTGCTTGGAATCCCCACATCTGTGGCAACTTTTTAGAAATCTTATCGTTGCGATATTCGTTATAGCCCTTCCAGTACGCCGTGATATTTCCGGCATTACCGACTGGGAGTGTGTGAATATCTGGCGCATCACCCAACATATCGACTACTTCAAAGGCGGCTGTCTTTTGTCCTTCGATGCGATAGGGATTAACGGAGTTCACTAGCGATACTGGATAGTGCTCGGAAAGATCGCGCGCTAAAACCAAACAATCATCAAAGTTTCCATCGACTTGTAACAACTTCGCTCCGTGCACGACAGCTTGTGCCAGTTTTCCAAGAGCAATCTTGCCCTCTGGAATAAGCACTGCCGGAACCATGCCGGCTTTGACGGCGTAGGCGGCGGCAGATGCCGATGTATTTCCGGTTGAAGCACAGATGACAGCTTTCGCTCCCTCTTCAGCCGCCTTAGTAATCGCCATTGTCATACCGCGATCTTTAAATGAACCAGTTGGATTAATGCCTTCAAACTTTACCCAGACGTTATTGCCAAGCATTTCAGAAAGAACGCAGGCATAGATAAGTGGCGTTCCACCTTCGCGAAGTGTGACAACCGGAGTCTTGGAAGAAACAGGTAGGCGATGACGATATTCCTCAATCACTCCGCGCCACTGGTGGGCGCCAGATTTCTTAGCGAAGATTCCCATTAGGAGATCGCTCCCTCTACCCGAATCACGCTAGAAATCTTTGTCACCATTGGCATCTTCTTTAAGGCTTCAACAGTTGCTTTGAGCTCACCTTCTGTTGCTCTGTGAGTAACGACAATGAGTTCAGCATCATCGTTGCGGCCATTTTGATCAACAGTTTGAATCGATACTCCTTGGTCGGCAAAGACCTTCGCAATTGCAGCCAGAACACCTGGCTTATCGGCAACTTCAAGGCGAATGAGAAACTTTGTCTTAGTTGTTTCAATGGGAGCAATATCGCGATCTGCGTAATCTGTTTCGCGTTGCCCAATTGAATTCAGCGCAATATGGCGTGATACAGCAACGATATCTCCCAGGATTGCTGATGCTGTTGGTTGTCCACCGGCACCGCGACCATAGAACATGAGAGGTCCAGCAGATTCTGCCTCGATAAAGACGGCGTTAAAGGCATCGCGCACCGATGCAAGTGGGTGGCTCTTATCAATCATGACTGGATGAACACGTACTGAGATTTCATCTGCCGGTGTGAGCTCTGCAATGGCAAGTAACTTAATCACGTGATTCATTGATTTTGCAATCGACACATCTTCCAGAGTGATGTGTGAAATACCCTCGCGATATACATCATCGACTGTGACACGAGTGTGAAAAGCAAGACCAGATAAAATTGCTGCCTTTGCTGCCGCATCGAATCCCTCGATATCTGCTGTGGGATCTGCTTCGGCATAGCCAAGTGCCTGTGCCTCCTTTAAGGCATCAGCAAATTCACGGTTATCTTCATGCATCTTTGTAAGAATGTAATTTGTTGTGCCGTTAACAATTCCCATCAGGCGTGTAACAAAGTCACCGGCTAAGGAATCGCGCAGTGGGCGAATAATTGGAATCGCACCGGCAACAGAAGCCTCGTAGTAAATATCTTCACCCTTGGCATAGGCGGCAGTAAAGAGGTCTGCTCCATGGCTGGCAAGAAGTGCCTTATTGGCTGTCACAATTGATTTGCGATTATTGATTGCCAACATCGCAAGTTCGCGCGCAGGCTCAATGCCACCCATGACTTCAACAATGAGATCAATTTCAGGATCATTAACAATCGAAAATGGATCGGTTGTAAAGAGCGCTGGATCCAAACCTGGATACGGCTTTAGTGTGCGCACCGCGATACGAGTAAGTTCAATCTTTACCCCAGCACGAGTTGAAAGTTCAGCAGTATCTTCCAGGAGAAGACGTGCTACTTGGCTGCCCACAACACCGCAGCCGAGCATGCCGACGCGAACGGGTTTATCTGCTGGGCTCATCTGCCTATTCTTTCACATCGAGAGCAAGCAGATCTGCCTCATTTTCTCGACGGACGATTACGCGTGCTTTTCCATCTTTTACAGCAACAACTGGAGGCCTTGGGACATGGTTGTAATTACTCGCCATGCTGCGGCCATACGCACCTGTTGCTGGGGTAGCAATGAGATCTCCTGGGGCAATATCTGAAGGAAGTTGGATATTGGCAATAATGATGTCACCAGTTTCGCAATGCTTTCCAACAAGCCTTGATAAGACATGTGGCGCATTGGATGCTCGTTGGGCAATTACAGCGGTGTATTCGGCGTCATACAAAGCAGTACGTGCGTTTTCACTCATGCCACCATCGACTGAAACATATTTACGCACTGCGCCACCATCGAGCACAACATCTTTGACAGTGCCAACTTCATAGAGTGTGAACATTGTTGGGCCCACAATATTTCGACCAGGTTCTAGTGATATCACTGGCATATCAAGTGAGTACTTGGCACATGCCGCTCGTACCGCAGCGCCAATCGCGGGCAATACATCTGAAGGTTCAACTGTTACTTCGCCATCAATATAGGCGATTCCAAATCCCCCACCTAAATCAAGTTCGGGGAGTTGTGTGCCGTATGAGTCACGATACTTGCCCATGAAAGCAAGAAGTCGGTCGGTTGCAATCTCGTGCGCCTCTACTCCAAATATCTGTGAACCGATATGGCAATGCACACCACGCAGTTCTAGCTCTGGATGTTCTGCAACCGCTTGCACTGCCTGCCATGCCGCCCCTGACGCAATCGAGAAACCAAACTTCACATCTTCTTGGGCGGTAGAAATCTTTTCGTGAGTGTGGGCTTCAATGCCAGGTGTGAGCCGAAGCATGACCCCCTGGCGCACACCGTGCTTGCGAGCAGCAGCTGCCACGCGCTCAATTTCAAAGAGTGAATCCATCACAATTGTCTTAACTCCAATAGAAACTGCGCCCTCGATTTCAGCAACAGATTTGTTATTACCATGCACTTCAATCTTTGCTGGATTGATTCCGCCAGCGAGAGCAACTGCGAGTTCCCCACCAGTGCAGACATCGATACCAATTCCGATTTCACTGATCCATTGCGCAACAGCAGTACAGATAAAGGACTTTGCTGCGTAATAGATAGTTCCGGCCTGTGGCCCAAATTCACTTTGCAGGCCGTTATGCCAGGCAAGTGCGCGGGCGCGATATGCACCTTCATCGAGAAAGAATGTTGGTGTACCGAATTCTTTTGCTAATTGCGCTGCAGAAATTCCAGCAAGAGACAGTGTTCCACCAGATAGGGATGCGTTCTGTGACCACATGTGTGTACTCATTACTTACATCCTTTCCGGTGCTGATACACCTAGGAGATCAAGACCATTAGCAAGTACCTGCATTGTCGCAGCACAGAGCGCTGCTCGCGCAGAATGAATAGGTGCGATTGCTTCATCGCCCAGCGGAAGCACGCGGCAATCGGCATAGAAGCCGTGATAAACGCCAGCTAACTCTTCGAGATAACGCGCAACCCGATGTGGCTCGCGGAATTCTGCCGCGCTAGCAACGATGCGTGGGAAATCTGAGAGGGCGCCAAGAAGCTCATTTTCACGATCATGTGTGAGTTGCGATGGATCAAAGGAAGCAAGGTCGGATTTAATTCCAAGTTCGGCGGTATTACGCAGTACCGCAGCGATTCTTGCATGTGCATACTGCACGTAATAAACAGGATTCTCATTAGTGTTACGGCGCAGCACATCGATATCCATCACCATTGGGGTATCCACTGGATAGCGAATGAGTGTGTAGCGAGCTGCATCAACGCCCACTTTCTCCACAAGTTCTTCGAGCGTGATGATGGTGCCGGCGCGCTTAGAAAGCTTTACCTCTTGCCCACCTTCCATGATCTTTACCAGCTGGCCAATCAGGACATCAATGTTGTATTCGGGGTTATCACCGGCACAGGCAGCCGTTGCTTTGAGGCGTTGGATGTATCCATGATGGTCTGCGCCTAACATATAAATACAGATATCAAATCCGCGTTCTCGCTTGTTGATGTAATAAGCAGTATCAGATGCAAAGTATGTGAGTTCACCATCTGCCTTAATAATGACGCGGTCTTTGTCATCGCCGAAATCTGTCGTGCGAAGCCACACTGCGCCATCTACTTCAAAGACATGTCCTTGCGAGCGCAATTTATCAACGCCATGTTCCACCGCGCCAGAATCGTGCAAAGAACGCTCTGAGAACCACACATCAAATGAGGTGTGAAAGGTTTCTAAGACTCGCTGTTGTTGGGCTAACTGCACCTGATAGGCAGCTTCCCGAAACTCTTCTGATGAAGTTATTCCAGGATTTGCCGCAACAACTTCCTTCGCGAGATCTCCAATGTATTGCCCTTGATATCCATCTTCTGGAATCAGATTTCCCTGGGCTGCTGCTTGCACAGATTGGCCAAATAAATCCATCTGGCGTCCGCGGTCATTGATATAAAACTCGCGTGTGACATCTGCCCCTGCTGCACTTAATACTCGACCTAGCGCGTCACCGACTGCTGCCCATCGAGTGTGACCAAGGTGCAGTGGTCCCGTTGGGTTGGCGCTAATAAATTCAAGGTTAATTTTCACACCTTGCAGGGCGAAGCCGCGGCCGTACTTGTTGCCGGCGCTAAGAATTGTGCGAACAAGTTCAGCCTGGCTTGCGCGGTTAAGAGTGATATTGATGAAGCCAGGTCCGGCGATATCAACTTTGACTACACCTGCAATCGATGCAATCGCTGCCTGCAAAATTGTGGCAATCTCACGTGGGTTCTTGCCGGCTGCCTTTGCTAACTGCAGCGCTATTGATGTGGCGTAATCACCGTGATCGCGATTCTTCGGGCGCTCCAGTGTGATGACAGCGGGAACCTCGCCCGAGATTTCTCCTCGGGCAAATGATGCGGCTATGACCGCCTGGATATCGAGGGCGAGTTGGTCGGCAAGAGAGGCTGCTGAAGTATTTTCATTGCGCGACATTGTGCAAGGTTACCGGTTGCACGCTTAGGCTCGTCGTTATTTGGTGACAAGGGCCAGTTGCCCGTAACCTTCTCCCATATCGCGATGAGAAATCTTTGCGATACGCGGGAGTGGTGAAATGGCAGACACGCAAGTCTTAGGAACTTGTGCTTCGGCGTGCGGGTTCAAGTCCCGCCTCCCGCACCAGATCTATCAGACACATCAGGATTAGCCATGGCGAAACAATCACCGGCAAAAATCAAAAAGTTACGTGGCGAAGCCATGCGCGCTGCTGCTGCAAGAAAAGCGGCTCGAGCTGCAAGCCAGAACGAGAATCTGCGCGGTGAAGCAGATCTCGATGCCTATGCCGAAGTCGATGGGCCTTGGCGAGAAATCGGGTTAGCGGCTCCAGCGCGACGAGCACTCATTGATGAAGGTCTCTATAAATTAAGTGACCTAAGAAAAGTCTCGCTCGATCTGGTTAAGGATTTACACGGAATGGGACCTAATGCAATTCGGATATTAATTTCCGAGATGAAGAAGAAAGACCTCTCCTTTAGAAAATAAGTGTCCTGCAAAGGAGTTGCAAGGGGTTTGCAAAGAGCAAGTACTCGCAACTTTGCATT
>CAIXKQ010000006.1 GCA_903920065.1 uncultured Actinomycetes bacterium | reverse complement strand
GTTTCACCGAAACAATTGAGCGACTTGCCTCTCAAATTGGTTACACCCTTCGTTATGAAGAAGGTGGGCCAGCACAACCGACTTCCCAGCGTTCGCGTTTATATGCAGCCCACCTAGCTGCAGCCAAGTTCTATCAAGAACTGATTAATACTTCCCCCGATGCCGCCCATGCCCGAGATTTACTGACTAAACGCGGATTCGATAAAGCGGCATGTGATTTATTTGGAGTGGGCTATGCCCCCAATAGTTGGGATGCATTAACCAAGCATCTGCGCGCCGCCGGATACACCATAGAAGAGTTAGAAGAAGCGGGACTTTCTAAGATGGGTGAGCGCGGGCCGATCGATAAGTTTAGAAATCGCATCATGTGGCCAATTAAAGATATCTCCGGCGATATCGTCGGATTCGGAGCTCGTAAATTAGCCAGCGATGAAGAGGATCAAGGCCCTAAGTATTTAAATACCTCAGAAACTCCTATCTATAAGAAGTCGCAAGTACTTTATGGCCTTGATATGGCTAAGAAAGAAATTGCCAAGAGTCGTCAAGTAGTAGTCGTTGAAGGCTATACCGATGTGATGGCATGTCATTTGGCTGGAATAACAACTGCAGTTGCAACCTGTGGTACAGCCTTCGGTGATGATCACATCCGCATTATTCGCAGGCTACTGATGGATGCCGATACCTTCCGCGGTGAAGTGATCTTCACCTTCGATGGCGACGCCGCTGGACAAAAAGCTGCCATGAAAGCTTTTGGTGATGACCAGAAGTTTGTTACTCAAACTTTTGTGGCAGTTGAACCAGATGGCCTAGACCCCTGCGATCTGCGCCAACATAAAGGCGACTTGGCACTTCGTGATTTGATTGCAAAGCGAGTGCCACTCTTTGAATTTGCTATTCGCACAGAGCTGAAAAAACATGATCTTAATACCGCCGAAGGACGCGTTAATGCGCTCAACACCGCCGCCCCACTGGTTGCAGCGATTCGCGATAAATCACTACGCCCGGAATACATCAAATCGTTATCAGGTTGGTTAGGAACAGAGACCGAAGTTGTTACCGCCGCAGTGAACACGGCCCTGAAAAAGGTGAGCACAACTCAAATTCAGAGCGAGGCACCAGCAGCCGATGCTGTCTGGCGACCTAATCCGACTGAGCCAACGTTGATGTTAGAGCGAGAAGTGTTAAAAGCTAAGTTACAGATGTCAGGACTTGTCTTTGGGTGGAGCACTATTGAAGATGAGGCCTTTACTCATCCGGCCTACCGGGAGCTACGCCGCATTATCGATTCATTTGGCACCGAGCCGCTAGCTCTGGAAAAAGTTGATGATGATCGCATGAAGCAACTATTTACTGAACTCTCGGTGGAACCAGTGCGCACAGATGGGGCAGTTTCAGAGAAGTATGTTTCAAGTATTGTCGCCAGATTACGTGAAGTACTTGTCAGTCGAAAGATTGCAGATCTGAAATCAAGTCTGCAGCGCCTTAATCCGGTTGAAAATCAGGATCAGTACAACGCAGCATTTGCAGAGTTAGTGGCCCTGGAAACCCAGAAACGTGGGCTGCACGAACTCTCCATTAGTTCGCTCTAAATCAGCTGTTTTGGCGCAGGCTTACCCCCTGCGGTAGAGTTGCACCTCATTCCCTGATAGCTCAACGGCAGAGCAGTCGACTGTTAATCGACAGGTTCTTGGTTCGAATCCAAGTCAGGGAGCAAGTAATTCACATCGAAGGTATCCTCAACACATGAACGCATTGCAAAGTATTTCGCGCGGTGCAGTAAGTTCCTGGAGCTCACAAAACCGAGCTGCTCGTCTTCTGCGCATTTTCCTTGGGTTGACCTGGATCTATGCCGGTTGGGATAAGGCTTCAGATTCAGGGTTTCTTACAAAAGGTGCACCTACTTATATTGGTTCGCAGTTAGCCGCTTACGCGCAGAATTCGCCAATTGGATTCCTACTTAATCGCACGCTTGAACATGCAACCTATGTCGGAATCTTTGTCATGGTTTCAGAATTTGCAATCGGTATCGCGACAATTCTTTCCGTTGCACCGGCAAGTGCTGCCTTTGGCGGATTTGCTATGTCAACCGGGCTCTGGCTCTCAAGTTCATTCCACACAACTCCATATTTCTTGGCAAGTGATAGCGCATATGCGGTTATGTGGCTTGCCTTCTTACTACTACTGATCGGAAATCGAAGAATGCCTGCTACAAATTTTCAGCGACGAAGCGTCTTGCGCACATCAATCGTGGGCGTGTTAGCCGTGGCGGCATCCTTTGCTGGGCGGGCCTTGCCAAAATCTGCAGCCTCTAGCTCGGTGAAGTCATCAACCAAGGCAAGTGGAACACAGATTATTAAAGTTGCCGATTTACCTGTGGGCAAGACATTTAACTTTGTGCATTCTGCGCAAGGCGTTCCGGCAGTTCTCTTTCGTACTAAAACCGGAGTATTTGCATACTCTGCAATCTGCACCCACGAAGGTTGCTCGGTTGCCTATAAAGCTTCATCAAAGAAACTCGTCTGCCCTTGCCATGGCGCCCAATTTGATCCATTTGCCAACGCGAAAGCCGTTGCTGGACCGACTAATCGAGCACTTGATAAAGTAAATGTGAAGATTAGTGGCGCCTGGGTGGTTGAAGCCTAAACTTTCTCCCACTGCATTGACAGGGTTATCACAGGAAAACAGGGAAGTATCGGAGTCATGAAGAACATCAAAGTTATCGCAGCCTTTATTGCAGGCGCTGCCATTGCGGGCTCAGTTGCAACGGCTGCAACAAATTCAACAAGTACTGTGAAGGTGTGTGCTGATAAGCGCACCAATGCTCTCTTCCTCTCACCATCAGGCACATGTTCATCGGCCAGAACCCTTGTTGAACTCGGTGGCAGTGAAATGAATGCACAGAGCATTTCTTCGATGGTAACCCCATCGGTCGTCTCGATTAGCGTCACTGCGCCTTCAGGTTCTGGCACCGGTTCTGGATCGGTCTATCAGAGCACATCTTCATTTAGCTACATCATCACCAATAACCATGTGATTGCCAACGCTGCGACATCAGGAACAATTAAAATTGAACTCACCAATGGTGATCAGTACCCAGCAACGATTGTGGGACGAGATCCCGGATATGACCTAGCAGTACTCAAAGTACAAATAGGAAATCTTCCAGCAATTTCATTAGGAGACTCTTCCAAACTCAGCGTCGGAGATCCTGTTCTAGCAATTGGTTCTCCACTCGGCTTGGCTAGTACAGTCACAAGTGGAATCGTCTCTGCACTTAACCGCCCGGTATCTACCGGCACGGTAGATGCGCAGTCATATGTCAATGCAATCCAAACAGATGCCGCCATTAACCCTGGTAACTCAGGCGGCGCACTCGTCGATGCAGCAGGGCGGCTCGTTGGAGTGAACTCTGCGATTGCAACACTTTCATCAGGTTCGGCAAGCGGAAGTATCGGACTTGGATTCTCAATTCCTATCAATGAAGCAAAACGTGTTATTGATGAAATCATCGCAACTGGAAAATCAAAGCGCCCGGTTCTTGGTGTCTACTTTGATCCTGCCTACACCGCAGGCGGAGCAAAGATTGTTCAACTTAGCCCTGGTGAAGGAGCAGAGAAAGCTGGCATCCCAGTGAACTCAGTTCTTCGAAGTATCGATGGCGTGAAGGTTGCTAACTCGGAAGCAGCGATTGTGCGCATTCGCTCTTATGCACCAGGTAGCACAGTGACCGTGGTGGTAGATCTCCCAACGGGTGCCAGCAAGAGCTTTAAGGTAACTCTAGGTTCAGCACCGTCGCTCTAAGGCAGTTGACTAAGAAAGTAACTGCGCGCTAGCGCCTTGGCTAGGTAGCGATGTAAAAAAGCGAGGCTTTTTGAAGCCCTTGCTGATAAATGCATCGGTAATCGCAGTGCGAGTTTTCTTAAGATCACTCACTTGTATCAGGGCGATAGCACTGCCTCCGAAACCTCCGCCAACCATGCGCGCGCCAAGGGCTCCAGCAGCTAGTGATGTGTGCACGGCCAGATCTAATTCGGGACATGAGACTGTGTAATCATCACGTAATGAGTTATGCGAGCCATTGAGTAGTAAACCTAGCTCTGCAAAATCTGAGGCTCTAAGTGCTGCTACTGCATTGTGCACACGTGCGATTTCAGTGACGGCATGCCGAGCGCGCATAAACTCAACCGGAGTTAATCTATCTTGCGCAGCATCTAGTGCATCCAGGGTGAGCTCGCGCATAGAGCGCACACCGAGTTTGGCCACTGCCGATTCACATGATGCCCGGCGTTCGGCATATCCGCCATCGATGAGCGCATGGTGAGCTTGGGTATCAATAATGAGAAGTTCTAAACCGTGATCAACTACATTAAATGGAATTGATTGCGTCGATAAATCGCGGCAATCAAGAAGCAGGGCGGCACCTGCCTGAGCCATGAGCGAGACGGATTGATCCATGATTCCGCATGGCATTCCGACATACTCATTTTCAGCACGTTGAGTTGCGCGTGCAAGATCTTCCAGGCAAATATTGAGCTCAAACAATAAATTAAGAGCCACTGCAACTGAACATTCAAGGGCTGCCGATGATGAGAGTCCAGCACCTGTGGGCACCGTGCCATCAATGAGAATATCTAGTCCAGATTCGATTTTCAGTGCCCAGATGACGCCGAGCACATACTTCTCCCACTCACCTGCGCTTCCAGGTTTCACATCTGCGGCATTAATTGTGAAGAGTTCATTTTTGCGTTGATGCGATGCGATGCGCACTAAGCCATCGCTGCGTTTAGCTATTGCAGCGTGGGTGCGATCTGCAATGGCAAATGGAAGAACAAAGCCATCGCTGTAATCGATATGTTCACCGATGAGATTAACTCGACCCGGAGCTTCAGAAATTACCTGAGGCTTATATCCATAAAGTGATTCAAAATTGGTGGAAAGCGCGCCCATCTTCCTAGAGCTTCACATCTTTAAGCTGTTGGGCTGATTGTTCTGGTTTCATATCCATAATGAAGGCGCCCATGGCAGATTCAGAACCAGCTAAATATTTAAGTTTGCCTGGCGCTCTGCGCACACTGGCAATCTGCCAATGCAACCTCAGCACATCGCGCCCCTGGCGCACAGGTGCTTGATGCCAGGCAGCGATATACGCCATATCAATACCAAATACTCCATCGAGGCGCTTCATTACTTCGATGGCAATCGATGGGAAAGAATCACAGGCAGCAGGTGCTAACTCTGCTAAATCTGCAACAGGTTGTAGTGGGGCAACATGAATTTCAAATGGATAGCGTGAGGCATAAGGGGTGTAGGCAACCCAATGTTCGTTCTTGGCAACAATGCGAAGACCATCGCGTAGTTCACGAGCAACGACATCGTCAAAGAGCACGCGCCCGGTCTTGGCATGGTGCGCCCTTGCAACTTCAAGCATTTTTACAACACGTGGTGGCAGATATGAATAAGCATAAATCTGCCCATGCGGATGAGCCAAGGTAACGCCAATTTCTTCACCGCGATTTTCAAAAGGCGCGATATGTTCAATGAAAGGTTCTTGCGAGAGTTCGCGCGTGCGATCACGCCAAGCTTCTAGCAGTGTGCGCACTCTTTGGGCAGAGAGTGTTTTAAAGGAGCCACCGTGATCTGCCGTAAAACAAATTACTTCACACTTACCGGCAGCTACACCTTCGTCAGTATCTGAGCCGACCACATCGGGCAAGGCAAAATCACCTTCTGGTGGACGCATCGAAGGTGAGCGATTATCAAAGACAACTACTTCAAAATCATTTTCTGGAATCTCAGTCAGCAGCTCACCGGTGGTGGGACAGAGTGGACATAGTTCTTTTGGTGGTAAGAAGATGCGACCTTGACGATGGGCTGCCATCACAACCCATTCGTTGACTAATGGATCAAGTCGAAGCTCGCCAATTTCTGGTTGCACTTCGGCAGGTCGTTGATCTGCAACGGTGCGGCTTTGAGCAGCGGTATCGTAATAACGAATTGTTCGGCCATCGCTCATGGTGCGACTTGTGCGCACTACACCGGCAGATAGTTCGAGGATTTCATCCATAGTGCGCCTACCTTATCGTGGGATAAGTTAATTCTTAATCTGATTGCGGCAGCCATCAGTGGCTGGCTTGCTCGGAGCCTTCTTAGTTGGTTTAGGCACAGGTGCTTCACCCTGAGTAATCGTCAGATCAACTAGCGCCTTGGCATCGGCGTGAGTTCCAGAAGGATCTTTATATGCAACGCTGCCAAACCAGGTTCCAGCAGGAAGACCAGAAATAGAAAGCGTCCATGAACCGCTGGTTTCACGTTCAACTTTCTGAACAACCGTTGGCTTTGTTGCATTTGCAGATGTGAAATATAACTTGACCGAACCGGTGACAACAGGTGAGCTATCTGGACGTGTGACCTCAATGGCAATCACCGCACTCTTATTTGTCGTCGTTGCCTTTACCGATGAAATTGTGATGGTTGAGCTTTCACCAACTGGCATCAGATCTGATGAATCTGGTAACCAAGTGCCGGTGAGCAATGATTCAAATTTCTCTGGCGTTCCACCAAAGACATTGAGATCTAAGCGATTACCTGGCACACCATACTTAGGCGCGATTCCACACGAGGTGTATTGCCACATCGTCCAATTAGCAGAACATTGGGCGGTGGTCCAGGAGTGCACATAACAACCACCTGGTTTCACATTGGGCCTGGCCTCAGCTTTTGCTGGATCAATTGCATACTGGGCAATCCATAACGGATACTGTGAAAGTTCCTTATCCCGGTTCAGCGCATTCTCCAGAAAATGCGGCGAAGAATAGATCAATGGTGTGCGACCAGTCTTATCTTTGAGTGTGGCCAGGAAGGTCTTACTCCAGAGAGTTGCTTGCGCGCGGGTTGCACTCTTACTACACGAGCCAGAAGAACCGACTTTGACGCAGTTATTTTCAAGATCAAGTGCGTATGGCAAATCTAAATCATTAAAGCCGCCCAGCGCCTCAACTCTCCAGATAACTTTCTGAGCTTGCGCCCGAGCATCTCGCTCTACTGCGGCGCTAGTTGTTACATTGGGTAAGAGTGCATAGTGATAAAAACCAGTGTGGATTCCAGCTTCTTGAGCACCAGCGCGATCGGCCTTTACATATTTCAGAGCCAAGCGATCAGAGTATTCCCTAGTATCTGATGCTTTAATCATCACGAAATCAATTCCGGCAGCGCGCATTTTCTTGAAGTTAATTGGCTTATCGTTTGGATGCTGCCATCTGCTGATATCTGCGCCATGAATTTTTCCGGCTGGGCCAGCGATAACGAGATCTGCAGCGCGCGCCGGGTTTGCATGAAAGGCAAAGGAGAGAAATGAGACGGAGAGCAGGATTGTGAAAAACTTTCTCATTTTTCTACGATCACAACCGACTCACCGAAAATATCAAGAAAGGCGCTTTGCAGCACAGAACGATGACGCAAGCGCGCCTCTTGATAATCGTGGCCGGTTGCTAACTTATTACTATCACTGAAATCTAAGGTCAGGCGCCCGTTATCAAATGATTCAAGGCGAGCATCAAAGTAGGCAATCCAGATAACTCGGTCTTGGCTTTCAACTAGGTCAAGGACTTCATTCCAGCGCAGTCTAATCTTTGCAAGAGTAAGCGCTGAAGACATGCCCAGAGATTACCGCAAGGCGCCTTAATGTCTTGGCGCACCGAGCCACTTAAAGTATTCACCGGCTAAGACAACGCGCAAGTTGCGGCGACGATCTGGGGTGATAGCTAGATGTTGTGCGATGCGCGCCACAATCTGCTCAACTGACTTCTCTGAGACAAAGCGCACCTTAGCAATTTCAGAGTTACTTAGCCCCTGTGCCACAAGTCGCAGCGTCTCAATCTGAATATCGGTGAGCTCATTGAGAACTGTGATGAAGTCTTCTTTATGAATTGAGGTATGCATATTGATCCAATTCATCTTTGAACCATCTGTGGCCGATATTACGCTCTGAGAAAGGGCTCCGGTAATAACAGATAAATCAGAGATGCTGCGCTTAAGAATAATCTTGGAACCCGGTGGAATATTTTTTTCCATGAGACCAAAGAGGCGCAGGTCAGGACATGATGTTGTAATAACAATTCCTAGCGCTGGGTTTTCATTGCGCAGCTTCTGTAATAAGACAATCGCTGCTTCACCTGAGAATTGCAGGTCAATTAAGACAGCTTCTGGTTCAAGTGAGCGAAACAAGTTCTCAGCCATGAACTTATTTGGCGCTTCTCCCACAACATTGACGCTATGAAGGCGAAGCGAGGCGGCCATCGTGGCAAGCTCAAAGGAATCATCGTTAACGAGTAAGACTCGAGCTGTTGATCCCTGTCGTGTGAGCACATGTAATGATAGGACGCATCGCGCCCTTTGTATCCTGGGGGTATCCCTATCGAAGCACCAAGCTTAAGCCTCGAACTTATATCCCAACCCGCGGATAGTTTGAATCAGCAGTGGATTAGCCGGATCATCTTCAATCTTTGAACGCAGACGCTTGATATGAACATCCAAGGTCTTGGTATCCCCGTAATAATCTCCGCCCCAGACACGGTCAATAAGCTGTCCACGAGTAAGCACCCGGCCAGCATTACGCATGAGAAATTCGAGAAGTTCAAACTCTTTCAGAGGTAAGTTGATTAAAATCTCATTGACAGTTACTTGGTGACGGTCGATATCCATGCGGATGCGCCCAGCTGCTTGAATGGAAGAATTGGCATCTGATCCTGATTCATCGGGTACCCCACGGCGCATTACGGCTTTGATTCGAGCAACTAATTCACGCGATGAATAAGGCTTGGTTACGTAGTCATCAGCGCCGAGTTCAAGACCAACAACTTTATCGACTTCAGAATCTTTTGCGGTAAGCATGATGATGGGAACTGGAGATGTTGTGCGAATTGCACGGCAGACATCTATTCCCGAAACTTCCGGAATCATGAGGTCAAGCAAGATGAGGTCGTAGTGATTTTTCTTAAAGAGCTCGAGGGCAACACGTCCGTTTTCCGCAATTTCACTCTCAAAGCCTTCTTTTCCAAGAAGAAAGGAGATTGCTTCTGAAAACGATATCTCGTCTTCAACGATAAGTATTTTGGTCATTGGGTAACGCCTCCGTTAGGTGTGTAAATCGGTAAACGCAGTGCAAAGGAAGAGCCGACATTGGGCGAGCTCCATACTTTTACATCCCCGCCATGATTTGAAGCTACGTGCTTAACAATGGAGAGCCCGAGTCCGGTGCCACCTGTTTCGCGGGAGCGAGCAGGATCCACGCGATAAAAACGTTCAAAAATACGATCTTGGGCTTCCTCCGGAATTCCAATTCCTTGATCTGCTACAACGATTTCCACAATGCCATCACTTGTATTGGAGGAGACAGATACCTTTGTATTCTCTGGCGAATAGTTAATAGCATTTTCAAGAAGATTGTGAATCGCCATAATCAGTTGTTCACTGTCACCGAGTACAACTACCGCTGGGATATCTCCGGCAGCGACTGAGATTCCTTTAGCTTCCGAAGTTGTCTTGACCAAATCAATCGCCTCATTAATCAGATCGGCGACGTTATTCTCAGTCGCCACCTGCAGTGGATCTGAATCCTGGAGCCGAGAAAGATTGATGATCTCTTGCACGAGGTCGGTCAGGCGCTTTGCTTCAAGCTGCATCCTAGTAGCGAATTTAATGACAGCTTCGGGTTCATCGGCTGCGGAGAGAACTGCCTCACTTAAGAGTGAGAGGGCGCCGATTGGAGTCTTGAGTTCGTGTGAAATATTGGCTACAAAGTCTCGGCGTACCTCGTGCACGCGCTCTGCTTCACTCTCATCACTAAGAAGAACAACGATGTTATCGACATCTTCTAAGTAGATTGCACGCACGGTGAGTTCTCGTAATCCTTCGCCGATGGGCCCACGTGGAATTTCAATCTTTCCTACGTGTCGCTGATGTGTGCGCCTGACAACACGAATTAAGGCAACTAATTCGTGGCTATCTATTCGACCCTCTCGCAATATGTTCAGTGATTCAACGCCATCTGTTGCAAATCGGACCACCTCACCCGGGGCGATAAGCATCGCATCTTGACCAAGCTGGGATAACACATTGAGAAAAGTAGGTGAAATCTCATCTACGACAACGTTACTTTCATCGCGACGAAACCACATGGCAATAGCCTAACCGCTGTCTGGGACGGTTTACCGTCCGTTCACCTTTAGTCATTGCGAAATTCACCCGGTTCGCCTACCTTGTCCTACGTGGCACTCATCCGGTCGGTCTTTCAAGATGAACTCGACGGGGTATCGCAGTCACTCGTAGACCTTTCAAATATGGCCTCTGACTCGATTCATAATGCCACGCAAGCACTGATTGAAGCTGACCTGAAAATTGCTGAAGAAGTTATCTCTTACGATGAAAAAATTGATCTCTATCAGCATGATTTAGATACACGCATCATCGACATTATTGCTCGTCAGCAACCGGTTGCATCAGATTTGCGTGCACTTGTCACAGCCCTGCGCATGAGCGCTGATTTAGAACGGATGGGCGATCTTGCTCATCACATCGCCAAAGTTGCCCGACTTCGCCACCCAGAGAACGTTCTTCCTGCTGAACTAAAAGACTTGGTCAACCATATTGGCTCGGTTGCAGAGAATATCTCCCGCAAGATACCGACAGTCATTGAAACTCGCGATATCGAAATGGCTTTACAGCTAGAAAAAGATGATGATGAGATGGATAAATTGCACCGTCAACTCATTGGATCACTGACCGATAACGCGTGGAAACATGGCGTTGAATCAGCTGTCGATATCACCTTACTTGGTCGCTACTACGAACGATTTGCAGACCATGCCGTATCAGTTTCCCGCCGTGTCTATTTCTTGGTTACAGGAACTTTCGCTAACTCAACTCGCTAGACTTCGGCAGTGAGATTAGGCGTACTCGATGTCGGTTCTAACACCATACATCTGCAAGTAGTTGATGCACACTTAGGTGCACCGCCGATTCCAAACTCTTCACATAAATCCATTATTCGCCTGACTGAATATCTGGATGATTCAGGTGCGATTACTCAATTAGGTATCGCCAAGATCACCGATGCAATTCTTACCAACATGAAGGATGCAGCCCACTTAAATATTGATGAACTTCTTGCCTTTGCCACCTCTGCTATTCGTGAAGCAGTCAACGCTGATGAAGTGTTGGCGCACGTCAACCGCGAATGTGGAATTGATTTACAGGTTCTCAGCGGTGAAGAGGAAGCACGATTTACATTCCTAGCCGCCCGCCGTTGGCTCGGATGGTCGGCGGGTGATTTATTGGTGCTCGACATTGGGGGAGGTTCCCTAGAAATTGCTCGTGGAACTGATGAGAACCCCGCCTTTAAGACATCTGTGCAATTAGGTGCGGGCCGTCTTACCCGAAAATTCCTGAAGGGCGATCCTTTCACTGCCAAATCACTGCGCACTCTTGAAGAGTATCTTCAAGATGCGATTGCACCACTTTCGCAATCACTTTCAACTTATGAAAAAGATGTTGCAACCGGGACAAGTAAAACATTTAGAACGCTGGCAAAGATTGCAACAACGTTGTATCCAAAGTTTGGTCCACACCTGACCTATAGCGCGCTGGAAGTAATGGTGCCTAAACTGCAATCACTTGATATTGAGGGAAGAAAGGCTATGCAATCAATTTCGGCAGAGCGCGCCCCACAGATAGTTGCTGGAGCAATGGTTGCCAAAGAGCTGATGAAGACTCTTAATTTGCAAGAGATTCAGATCTGCCCATGGGCTCTTCGCGAAGGCATCGTCTTGCATCGCCTGGATTGGATAGAGCGCTAATACTTGAAGAAGTGCCGTATTAGTGAGAAATGCTTAAGTAATCAAGGCCCACAATTTCACCGCGCACGCGGTGCACAATCCAGGCATCACCCGGTTCAAGTTTGATTAAATCCTTATTCTTTAACTTGGTGTTAAGTATGCCACGCAGCATCGAAGGAATTACAGGGTTATGGCTGCAGATGAGAATGTTCTTCTCATCTTGTTTGAGCGCATTGGCAAAGGAAATTGCTTTCTCCGGATCTAGCTCAAAACTCTCTTCATTCAGGCTTGGCACAGTGGTAATCGATAATCCGCGAGCGTGAGCAAGGGGAGTCACGGTCTGCACGCAGCGGGTGTAATCGGAGGTGTAGAGCTCATCGATGGCGAAAGGCTCGAGGTGCTTTATCAATAGCTGTGCTTGATCAAATCCAATCTCATCAAGTGTGCGAAGTGAATCTGCTTCATCCCAGTCACCGCGCTCGAGCGACTTTGTATGGCGCAAGATAATCAAGGTATCTGTATGTTGTTCTTCGCTCATGAATTTTCCAATAATTGATTTATCAGAGTCATGGGTTGCCTGCTCAAGTGCCTGGCTCGCAGTTAGCCACCTCATCTGGTCGACTTCTTCGTTGGGTACAAACTCACTATTATTAAGCGCGCAATGTGCAGCCCAGTACTTAACACGTTTTTCCTGACCTGATTCTTCATACTCAACGGTACCTAGTTGTCTGGTAAATGTGGCGCGAATTCCAGTCTCCTCATGCACCTCGCGGTAAGCACATTGCAGCGCAGTCTCACCCATTTCCAGCTTGCCTTTAGGCAGCGACCAGTCGTCATATCGTGGTCGATGAATGAGTGCTACCTCTATCGTTAAATCAGAATTATCACGCCACAGAAGAGCCCCGGCTGCTCTAATCATGAACGGTTATGTCTATCGACGAAGTGATCTTGGAAGTTAAC
>CAIXKQ010000005.1 GCA_903920065.1 uncultured Actinomycetes bacterium | reverse complement strand
GGCATCGATTTGATATTGATCAAGGACAGATCCGGCAAAGAATCCGATTATCGTCCAGAAGCCCTGGTAGATACCTACCGGAATAATTGATGCCATCACGCCTATCCCCAAGGTTGATGCAAATGCCATCGCCGCGAAGAAGTCGAGTGAAGATTTGAGAATCAACTGATCTAAACCTTGAGACATGCCATCGCTGACGCTGCCGAGGATCGCAAGCGGGCCAATAACGAAAAGAAGTGATGCGCTCACGAACCCCTCAACAAAGGGACTCTCATTAGATGCCTTAAATTTCTTTCTTAGATTCTCACCAAAGCTCTCGACTCTTTTCTCAATCTTCAGAGCGGTACCAAGTAATCCCCCGATGAGCATGGATGCTAGAACCAAAAGAAGGGGTGATCCATCCGGAAGTGAATCCTTAAAGTCCCTTGACCATAACGGCAACAACGCAGAGGTGGCACCCAATAGGGTGATAAGTCCCAAAACATCGGTAATCATCTTCTGCGATCTCTTAGGTAATCGACCACCTAAGGCGATTCCAATACCAGCACCTACGATGATGGTGAGTAAATTGATTACTGTTCCGAGGCCTACAAACATTTAACCACTATAGACTCAGCAAGTGAAATTTGCATCTATCATCCAGAGTCTGCGTCCACATAAGACAGTCCCGATAACTCCATGGACTGCGAAGGGACTTTGGGACCTGACACCCCTTCGAACTGCGATCCTTTTCTTTGGATTAGCAATTTTTGGTTTAGGTGACTCACTTCTTATTCAAGGCGGGATTGGAAATGCGCCGTGGACCGTCTTTGCCCAAGGGCTCACACTAAAAACTGGATTGAGTATAGGTTGGGCAACTTTCATCATTAGCGTGTGCGTCATGCTCCTATGGATCCCACTTAATGAACGCGTTGGTTTTGGAACAATTTCTAATATCGTCATCATTGCAACTTTTATTCAGGTCGGAACAATTATTTTTCCGAAGCAGAACAACTTTGCTATCGGCGTGATCTTTGATTTCATAGGAATCGCACTCGTCGGATTAGGCTCGGCCCTCTACATCACCTGTGGACTCGGTCGGGGTCCCAGAGATGGCGCCATGACTGGTATCCACTACAAAACTGGCATCCGAGTAGGCCGAGTGCGCATGGGCATTGAGGTAACGGTCTTGATTATCGGCTGGTTCCTCGGGGGCACAGTGGGGCTCGGAACCGCCCTATTTGCCCTCTTGATAGGTCAATCTGTCGCCATTTTTCTGGGTATCTTGGCGCGGTTAACTCACAAGTACGCCTAGGAACCTACTAGCGTTCGCGTATCTTCCCACGGTCTGTGAGCCGTCATTTCACACGAGGTCGCAAACACCCTCGCTAAAAAAATTAGGAAGGTCGGTCATGCTCGATACCTACTTCAAAATATCAGAACGTGGTTCCACGGTCGGTCGCGAAGTTCGCGGTGGTCTGGTCACATTCTTCACAATGGCGTATATCGTCGCCCTTAATCCACTCATCATCGGACTTGCAAAAGATGCGGATGGCAAATTCTTAGGTGGCGGAGATGCCCCTAATCTCGCACTCGTCGCAGCGATGACAGCTTTGATGGCTGGCATTCTTACGATCCTGATGGGCGTTGTGGGTAATTATCCACTCGCGCTTGCAACAGGTCTCGGTCTCAATACATTCGTAGCAGTCGGAATTGCTTCTAAGATGACTTGGGCAGATGCAATGGGTCTTGTCGTACTTGAAGGCTTGATCATTACCGTATTGGTTCTCACGGGCTTTCGTACTGCAGTCTTTAAGGCCGTTCCGGCACAGCTTAAGGTTGCAATCTCTGTCGGTATTGGCCTCTTCATTGCACTCATCGGCTTAGTCGATGCTGGATTCGTTCGCAAGACAGGTTCTGGTCCGGTACCAGTAACTCTTGGCGATGGCGGAACACTCGTTGGTTGGCCAATTCTTGTCTTTGCACTCGGTCTATTTCTGACCATCGGTCTGATGATCAAGAAGGTCAAGGGTGCGATTCTGATCGGCATTGTCACTTCAACAATAGTTGCCGTAATCATCGAGACCTCACTAAAAATTGGTCCAAACTTTGATGGCGCTACCGGGAAAGTTAATCCTAAGGGTTGGGGCCTAAACGTTCCGGCGATGCCAGATAAGATCGTTGGAACACCGGATTTCGGACTCTTCGGTCAGTTTAATCTATTCGGTTCACTCGATCGCATTCCGCTCATCACGGTGATCCTTCTGGTTTTCACGCTACTACTTTCTGACTTCTTCGACACTGTCGGAACAGTTACTGCTATTGGGCATGAATCAGGCTTGATCAATAAGAATGGCGACATTCCAAATAATGATCGCATCTTGTTGATTGACTCTATTGCAGCAGCAGCCGGTGGAGCTGGAAGCATTTCATCTAACACTAGCTACATCGAATCAGCAGCTGGTGTGGGCGAAGGAGCACGAACTGGGTTGGCCTCTGTCGTAACAGGAATCTGCTTCCTGCTCACCACATTCTTGGCTCCCCTTGTAGCAATCATTCCTTACGAGGCTGCTACACCAGCACTTGTCATTGTTGGTTTCTTGATGATGACGCAGATCAAGGCTATTGATTGGGAAGATTACGGAATCGCAATTCCAGCATTTCTTACCATCATCTTGATGCCATTTACCTACAACATCTCTGTGGGTATCGGTGCTGGTTTTGTTACACACGTAGTAATTAGAGTGATTCAAGGACGTCGCAAAGAGGTGCATCCGCTGCTTCTTCTTGTCTCCGGTCTCTTTATGATCTACTTCCTATCTTCCCCAATCAACAATTGGGTTGGATAAGTAAGTCTTAGTCAACAAGGGCTCGCATCGAAAGATGCGGGCCCTTGTTGCTTTAGAGAGACCAATCGATAGGTGAAATTCCGCGGCGAGTTAATTCTTGATTAACACGAGAAAAAGGCTTGCTGCCAAAGAAACCACGATATGCACTAAGCGGACTTGGGTGAACACTTTCTATAGTGTGAGTGAAAAGATGCGAAATTTCTTGCGCACTCTTACCCCAAAGAACTGCAATGGCACCTTGTGCCGCTGCAGCTTGAGCAATCGCATCTGTTATCTGCTGCCAACCAATATCTGCGTGTGCGTTGCTTTCACCTACCTTAGTTGTGAGTACGCGATTAAGAAGAAGAACGCCCTGGTCTACCCATCGAGAGAGATCGCCATTCTTTGGATGCCCGACTCCTAAATCACTGACTAATTCGGTAAAGATATTTCTGAGTGATGCTGGCAGCGGCTGCACATCAGGTGTTACCGAGAAGGCAAGCCCATGTGCATTACCTCTGGTGGGATAAGGATCTTGTCCCACAATGACACATTTGACCGAATTCAAATCCATTTCTAAAGCAGCAAATATACGATCGTTACCTGGTGCGATGTCATCGTTGGAGATTGTCTGAAGAATCTTCTCAATCTCAGGAGCTAACGGGTTAAGAACACTGTTCCAACTAGAGTGCACGGGCAAAAAATCGCGACCCATCGTGACTAACTTCCATAGGTAAATCAAAGATATGAGACATATGTTCAGATGTAATTACCTCGTGAATTGGACCCGAAACAGCCGCAAGTCCATCTTTGAGAATGAGAGCGTGGGTAGTTCCAGCAGGTATTTCTTCTATGTGATGGGTGACAAGAATTGATGCTGGAGCTAACGGGTTGGATGCAAAGACACTAAATCTCTTCAAGAGATCCTCACGCCCACCGAGATCTAATCCAGAGGCAGGCTCATCTAGAAGAAGCAATTCTGGGTCAGCCATGAGTGCACGAGAAATTTGTACTCGTTTGCGTTCACCTTCACTCAGCGTTCCATACTCGCGATCAGCTAACTCACGGACTCCAAATGTTGTGAGCAGTGCTACCGCTCTTGATTCATCCCATAGGTCGTAGGCCTCATTCCAACGGCCGAGAATTGCATAAGCTGCAGTCAGTACTACGTCTCGTACTTTCTCGTCGTGTGGGATATCTTCGGAGATAAGAGAGCCACAAATTCCGATCCGGGTTCGAAGTTCCCAGACATCTACTCTTCCCAGCTGCTTATCGAGTAGAAATACAGTTCCAGTCGTGGGAAACATTCTGGTTGCCAATATTTGCAAAAGAGTCGATTTGCCGGCGCCATTTGGTCCGAGGACTACCCATCGCTCGCCTGGGGCTATCGCGAAATTGAGCGGTCCCAAAATGTTCTTCTGGCCACGTCGGACAGAGACATCACGTAGCTCTAGAACGCGATTGGTACTCATAGGTGACAAAAGATATATCGTCAATCAATGAATCACTCGCAAATTGCGAACGAAGTGAACGTGATTCGCGATAACCTCAGCCATATGAGCGCCGAAAAGAGTCACTACACAGGTCTCATTCTCGTATCCGGAGTCGACTCCCCCGGAATCACGAAAGCTCTCTTCGAGACCCTGGCGCCCTTTGCCGTGACCATTTTAGATATCGAGCAGGTAGTTATCCGTGAGCGACTTATTCTCACCGCTCTCATCTCACTTACTCCCGATCATGCGCAGGCGATCGAAGCGGACCTCAATGAATGTGCTCAAGTGTTAGCCGTTGATATAGCAACATCTTTCGGAGTCCAAGAAGGGGCCTCTATCGCTGCTAAGTCAGGACTTGTTCACGTAGTTATTCTGACAACAGAACTTCATCCTCGCTCAATTGCCGCCGTTGCCGAGGCAATTTCTACACAGAATGGGAATATCGAGCGGATTCATCGCACCGCTAGTTATCCCATTACCGCTATTGAATTGACGGTCTCTGGAGCCAACACGAGAACTCTTCGCCAGTCACTTGCAGCGGTATCAAATGAATTTGCTATTGATATAGCAGTCTCACCCGGTGGTTTGATGCGCTGGGCTAAGAAGTTAGTTGTGTTAGATGTCGACTCCACTCTCATTCAACAAGAAGTCATAGAGCTTCTTGCCGCTCATGCTGGCGTTGAGCCTCAGGTACGAGAGATTACTGAGCGGGCAATGCGAGGAGAACTAGATTTTAGAGCGAGCTTGGAAGCCCGAGTTGCACTTCTAGCGGGGCTGCCAGAGAAGGTAATTACTGATGTGCGTGAGCAGATTGTTCTTACTCCTGGGGCGCGTACTCTGATTGATACCTTACATAAACTCGGGCATAACGTAGCCGTTGTCTCAGGTGGGTTTACCGCTGTTATTGAACCCATACTTAAAGAATTGGGTATTGCTCATTACCGTGCCAATACTTTGGAAGTTATCGATGGAAAGCTCACTGGGAAAGTTATTGGAGAAGTCATCGATCGTGCTGCGAAGGCGGTTGCACTCCGTGATTTTGCCAAAATTGTGGGTGTGGAACTTGAACAGACAATTGCGATCGGCGATGGTGCCAATGATCTGGATATGATTGCAATAGCCGGCATGGGAATAGCATTTAACGCCAAGCCAGCAGTCAAAGCTGCTGCAGATAGCTCTGTGAGCGCGCCATACCTAGACTCAGTTCTTTATCTACTTGGAATCTCTCGTGAAGACATCGAGGAAGCTGGCGCAAGCCGGAAGTAATTACAGTCTGCAGGCGTGGATATCAGTCACGAGAATTCCGCGTGCACCCAGTGCCCAAAGTTCATCCATTAAGCGATTGGTATCTTTACGAAGGACCATAGCGCGCACCGCAACCCAATCGGGCTTTTGAAGAGGTGAAATCGTTGGCGACTCCAAACCGGGTGTGATTGCGCACGCTTGATCCACACTCTTCGTTGGGATGTCATAATCCAGAAGTACGTATTGTCTGGCGGTAACAACGCCTTGCAAGCGACGTATCAGAATCTCTAATTCGGCAGCCGCAGCTGATGCATTTCCTTTAATCAAGATTGCTTCCGAAACCAGAATTGGATCACCGAAGATAGCTAAACCAGCTTGGCGCAGGGTATTTCCGGTGCTGACTACATCGGCTATGAGGTCAGCTACCCCAAGTCTGATGCTGCTCTCTACCGCACCATCTAGGCGAACGACATCTGCCTTAATCCTTAAATCTGCAAGGTGCTTCTGCACCAGTCCTGGATAGGCAGTTGCCACGCGCTTGCCGCTGATAGATGAGAGAGACAACTTCTCTTGCGCAGGTCCGGCGAATCTAAAAGTTGATCCCCCGAAATCAAGCGGGAGAATCTCCTGCGCAGCTGCGCCAGAATCAATGAGCAAATCCCTTCCAGTGATTCCTGCTTCTAGCTCACCAGAGCCAACATAGATTGCAATATCTCGTGGGCGAAGATAATAGAACTCAACCCCATTGGCGGGATCTATCAGGACAAGATCGCGGGAGTCAGTACGTTGGCGATACCCAGCCTCTTTGAGAATCTCAATGGATGCATCAGCAAGTGAACCCTTATTCGGAACAGCGATACGTAACATGAAACTCCTTGTTTTTCCTTAGAGGTACTTATAAATATCAGTAGGCGTGAGCCCACGAGCGAGCATCATCGTTTGAAGATGGTAAATCAGTTGGCTAATCTCTTCGGCTAGCGCTTCATCTGACTCATGTTCAGCTGCCAGCCAGACTTCACCGGCCTCCTCCAAGATCTTTTTGCCGATTGAGTGCACTCCAGCATCTACAGCAGCAACGGTTGCCGAACCTTCAGCACGCTCGGCAAGTTTTTCTGTCAACTCAATCCAGAGCGAATCAAATGATTTCATGCCGCTAGTTTACTAGAGAGAATACGCGCACGAGGCCGTATTACCGAAGCGAGGCTTGCGTCCGTAATAGCTCGACCATCATCGCCGGATCTTGCGCACTAAAAACGGCGCTACCAGCTACAAATGTGTCAGCTCCCGCCTCTCGAGCAATTTCGATGGTGGAAAGAGAAATACCTCCATCGACCTGCAACCAGATTGGTCTGCTACCTATCAATCTTCTCGCTTCTTTGACCTTGCTCATCATATTTTCCATGAATTTCTGACCACCAAAACCCGGCTCAACTGTCATGATGAGCACCATATCGATGAGATCGAAGTACTCCGAATAATCTTGGATGTCAGTATTCGGTTTGAGGGCGATAGAAGCCCGAGCGCCGTGGCTCTTAATCTCCTTCAAAGTATTGCGAATATCGTTGGTGGCCTCGACATGAATAGTCACGCTGGCTGAACCAGCTTCAGCATACTGAACAGCAATCAGGTCTACATCGGCAACCATTAAGTGGGAATCAACTGGGATCGGGCAGTTCTTGATAATCTCGGACGCTGCTTGAAAATCAAAAGTCATGTTCGGAACAAAAACATTGTCCATAATGTCTAAATGAATCAAATCACTTGCCTGCGAAATCTTGGCAATTTCAGAGTCAAGATGAGTGATATCAGCATTGAGAATACTTGGCGTAATGCGAACTTCATTTGACATGGGAGAAGATTATCTCCTCTTGCGAAAGAGTGCTAAGAACATCGCGTCCGTGCCGTGTTTGCTAGTCCACAGCGAAAGTGACTTTTCACGAGTTGCGCCAAGAAGGTTGGCAGGTAGAAATTGCGCTAACTCCAATTGCTCTAGTTCGGGATGATCTTTAAGAATTCGAAGGACCTCTCCCGATGTCTCGGAGAAATGCGGGCTACATGTTGCATATCCGAATACTCCCCCAGGATTCAGAACGGAGATTGCAGCATCGGATAACTCTCTTTGCAAGACCAGCAAACCTCGAAGGTCCTGAACAGTTCTTCGCCAACGAACCTCTGGTCTGCGGCGCAAAGCTCCCAGACCGGTGCAAGGAACATCAGCCAGAATCGCATCGTAACTCATTCCAATTGATGCAATCTCTCTGCCATCACCAACCTGCACTGGAAACTTGCCAATCACGTTCTTTACTAACTTGGCACGTGCCTCAGAAATTTCGTTGGCGGCAAATTCCTGGCCATTTACATTCGCTAAATGGGCAAGTAGAGCCGCCTTTCCACCAGGACCGGCACATAAATCAAGAAGCGAGCCACAATCTTTAGTTGCAAGCGAGAAGATGTGTGCAACTAATTGCGATCCTTCATCTTGTACTCCTGCTTTGCGATGTCTAATGACCTCTAGCGTTCCAGGAGCGCCATCAAATCGCGCGCCATAAGGTGAATACTCTGTTGCAACTGCCCCTAACTCGACTAATTCTGATTGCGTCGAATCCCCCGGCCAGGCGACCAGTGTGGGTATCGCTGGAACATTATTCGCCGCAAGTTCTTCTTCAACTCTTTCTAAATCCTTGAGTAGGTCAAAGTAGGCCGAAACAATCCACTCTGGGTGCGAATACTGGATTGAAAGTCGCGCAATCGGATCGGTAATAAATGTTGTCGGTTCCAGCCACTGCTCCAAGGTTTGCGAGCTGACTTTGCGCAAGATTGCATTAACAAAGGAAGCTTTGGACTCACCGATTACCTTTCGAGCCAGTTCAACAGTAGCCGAGACAGCAGCATGCGTAGCTACTCGCATCTCGAAAAGTTGGTGAACTCCCATTCGGCAGATATCTACGATGCCAGCGTCGACTTCTGAAAGCGGACGATCCGATACCTGCTGCAAAATATAGTCATGGCGTCCTTGCATGCGCAGTGTTCCATAAAGAAGTTCAGTCACGAATCCCTTATCTCGAACTTCAAAATTAGAGGCCGATAGTGCTTGTGGCAAGAGAAGATTCGAGTATCCCCCATTGCGATTAACTTCTGTCAGTAAATCAAATACCAAAACTCTAGGAGCATCGGGTTTAGGTGATTTAAAAGTATCTCTACGTGGTTTAACCAAAGAGGTCACCGGGGGCTAAACGTGCCCCATTTGACCATTGCGAGGAAGGCATTCTGGATTTACCCGAAGGTGTGATGTATCTGATTTCAAGGGCGGTAGTCGCAGTACCCACAAATAGCTTCATATTCGTAAAAAGTAGAAGACCTGGCTCTAACGTAATCTCACTCATAACCGGAGTATCAATTTTTACCGTGGAATCTCGAAAATTTGTCCAAGCACCAGGGGAAGAGGTGAAAGCACGCACTTTATTGGATATGGCTACAGCCGGTTGCGACCAATCTATGTGCCCTTCTTCCTTGCTCAATTTAAGAGCGCGAGTCGCGCTGTGATTATCTTGTGGTGTGGGCTTAACTCCGGACTCCATGAGTTCTAGCGTGTGAAGGAGTGCTTCCGCTCCCAATTCTGCCAACTCGACAAAGAGTTCATCACTGGTGATATCGGGATCTAGTGCGAACCGATTCTGGGTATAAATGGGTCCAGTATCCATTCCTTCATCTAACTCAAAAACTGTAACGCCCGAGACTTTATCCCCGGCTTCAATGGCACGCTGAACTGGTGCTGCCCCGCGCCATCTTGGCAATAACGAGAAATGCAGGTTGAGCGAGCCGTAACGAGGTTGCTCAAATACTTTCTTAGGCAAGATGACACCGTAGCCAATTGTGATCAGCACATCTACATTTGATAGGTAGGAATCAAAGTTGGCATCCCGCTCTGGCTTATACACTTCAATCCCATTCTCAGTTCCCCATCGTGAAACTGCCGATTCACTCAAGCTTTGGCCTCGACCGGATGGTCGATCAGGTGGCGTGATAACACAGAGCAATTCATGGTCAGAGGCAAGAAGTGCATCCAGTGAGGCAATCGCTACTTCCGGTGTTGCTGCTACCGCGATCCGCAATTAAAGACCCAGTCCGCGGTTATCTGACCCTAAAAGACTATGCGGAGACACCTTAATTGTCGGCGAGGTTCCTGATTGCCCAGCTAGTCCGAACCAATCGGATTCTCGAATCTCCTTCATCGCTATTTTGCGATCTTCATCCGAGAGTCGGTCAATGAAGAGAATTCCATTCAAATGATCTGTTTCATGCTGCAGCGCTCGAGCGAGAAGTTCTGTGCCTTCAATCGTGACAGGCTCACCGTGCATGGTAAATCCCTTTGCTACTGCTCTAAAGGCACGCGGGGTGGGATATACAAGTTCCGGAAAACTTAAGCATCCTTCATCACCTTCCTGCATCTCTTCACTTAAATCAAGAGTTGGATTGATGAGATGACCAATAGTTTCATCGACATCCCAGACAAAGACTCGAAGTGGCACACCAATCTGTGGCGCTGCTAGGCCCGCACCAGGTGCATCAAGCATTGTTTCGGTGAGGTCTTTGACCAACGTTCGCAGCTCTTTATCAAAGTCGATCACTTCTGAAGCCGGTGTCACAAGAACCGGGTCTCCGAAGTGACGAATTTGCTTGATAGACATGGCTCAATCTTACCTATCGCGAGAGCGAATATGGATCAATCCGAAGCGTTGCCAACTTCTTCCTGGTTGCACTGCGTCTTCGCTGAAACTCATGGATAAGTAGAACTAGCGCCTCACCGTCTTCAAGTGGAGCAAGTAAGAGAATCCGATGTGTAGAGGTGTTCAGAATTGATGGTCCAAGAATTCTCGTAGACGCCGGAAGCCTGCCTTCATCGCGCGACTTATTTAAGGCTCTGACCATGGTGGCCGATTCGGCGCTATCAATATCAAGTGAGATTGACCTCACGAAAGGAGGCAGTGAAGCTTCGATGCGCTCAGCCAATTCTCGACGTGAAATCAGAGATGGCTTCCATGAAGCAAGTGCACCCACTATTGGATTAGCGTGATTGATGACTAAAAGAGCCGAACCAGAAGGATTTAAGAGTGCAGCGTGAGTAAAGAAGATTTCCCGAGCTCGCTCTTGTGCTCTGAGATCTGATTGGTTGAGTAACTTCTCGCCATTAAGAATCACCACCGCGGCATAGCCCTTAACTGACATAGGAGCAGAACCGGGTGTGGCAATGACGATTCCGGAACTCACCTGAAAGTCTTCAACATTTTTGTCAGCTTCACTGAGTGTGATTGACACACCTGGCAGCGCAACTCCGATCTCTTGGGCGAATCGTTCACTTCCACGATTAAGAAGGAACGGAATTACTCCTGCGCAATATTGGCAAGCCCACTCTGAATAGACATGCGCACAGAGCGAACAGGAAATTGCAGTCGTGACCCCCTTCTTTTCTAGTCGACCGCCACATGAACAGATTGAGATATTTCGACACTTATTGCAACTAATTGATTGCGAATATCCCTTTCTTGGCGCTATAAAGAGAATTGGTCCCTGTTTTATTAATTGGCGAAGCTCGCCGATGATCTTTCCAGGTAGTAACTCGGAAAATTCCTGCTGAAAAGTATCAACTCGAACTTTCTCCTTCGCGCTCTTGAAATCAAACCAGCCAATATCGATTAGTCGGGCTACCTCGGCACTGGGGCTGTAACCCACACAGTAAATCGGAATATTTTCAGTACGTGCTCGAAGAACTGCGATATCACGTGCATTCCATCCCGGGGATCGAATTTCGAAGTACTGCTCCGATGATTCATTAAAGATGACGATAGATGCTAAATCTGGACTATCGACAAAAATGGCGCTTCTGGTTCCGATAATGACCTGAGCCGAAGTTGTTCTGGCACGCAGAAAATTCTCATATCGCTCACTTCGAGGAAGATCTGAATCCAGAACGAGCGCCTTGGGAAGATACTTGATCAGCCTAAGTACGGATCTCTTATCTGGCACCAGCACCAAGATTGAACCATTGGCGCTAAGGCCATTGACGTGATCAGACAACACTTGAAAGGAATCCCGATATGGCGGTAGTTGCCGGTATTGGCGAACTGATGACTGACTTGGTGCATGAGCGGTCTTATCACTCCACTGCTTTTTCTCAACACTGGCAACGCGAGGCGGAATTGCAGAGCGAATGACGTCATATGGATGACAAGCCCACCTGGTTGCAACGAGTGCTATCAAATCAAGGGAACGCTTCGAAGCCAGCGGAACGCGGGAAATCACTTTAGTGATGCTTTTGAGTTTTCTACCTGATGTCACAGCTATTCGTTCTAGCACGAGTGCTTCACACTCTCGCCCGTTAAATGGAACTTGAACTCGAACACCCACGGATACGTGTGGATCGAGGTTATCGGGAACTAAATAGTCATAACTTTCATCTAAATGAAAGACACCACTGTCTACCCAGACACGGGCGACAGGTTTTTCAGTTGTACTTACCTCAGGCGCAGATTGAACTAGCTCACGCTTAAGACGTAGTGGCCTCGTAAGTGCCACGGTGTGCAGGTAACCTATTTAACAGCTGCCTGCAGTTCGGATACTCGATTAGTTACTTCCCATGTGAAATTAGGAAGCTCGCGACCGAAGTGACCGTATGCAGCAGTCTGAGAATAGATAGGGCGCTTGAGATTCAAGTCGCGAATGATTGCAGCCGGACGCAAATCAAATACGGATGTCACAGCCGCTTGAATCTTCTGAACCGGAACCGTCTCGGTTCCAAAGGTCTCCACAAAAACTCCAACTGGCTGAGCTTTTCCGATTGCGTAGGCAACTTGAACCTCACAGCGGCGAGCTAAACCAGCTGCCACCACATTCTTAGCAACCCAACGCATCGCATAGGCGGCAGAACGATCCACCTTCGATGGGTCTTTTCCAGAAAATGCGCCACCACCATGGCGAGCCATTCCGCCATAGGTATCAACAATAATTTTGCGCCCTGTAAGTCCAGCATCACCCATCGGTCCACCAATAACAAAGCGACCTGTTGGGTTGATTAAGATTCTCATATCTTTGCGTGGAAGATCTATTTTAGCCAAAACCGGATCGATTACCTGAGCAATGATTTCAGAGGTAAGTTGCCCAGCAACATCTACCTCTTCCGCGTGCTGGCTTGAGATGACAACAGTGTCGAGTGCGACAGCTTTGTCTCCATCATATTCAATGGTGACTTGTGTTTTGCCGTCAGGGCGCAAGTAAGGAAGCGCTCCGGACTTTCTCACCTTCGAAAGCTGCTGTGCCAATTCATGGGCAAGCCAAATGGGTAGCGGCATAAGTTCCTTGGTGTCATCACATGCGTAGCCGAACATCAGTCCTTGATCGCCAGCACCCTGTAGATCTAATGGGTCTGCTGCAGATGCTACGCGATGCTCAAAAGCGTCATCCACGCCTTGCGCGATATCCGGTGACTGTTGACCAATGGAAATCGAAACACCACAGCTATTACCATCGAAACCTTTAGCCGAAGAGTCATAACCAATACCGATCACAGTTTCGCGAATGATTCCCATGACATCGGCATAACCATTAGTAGTTACTTCACCAGCAACGTGAACCTGACCGGTCGTAATCAGCGTTTCAACGGCAACTCGACTTGATGGATCTTGTGCTATCAGTGAATCAAGAATGGCATCAGAGATCTGATCTGCGATCTTATCGGGATGGCCTTCGGTGACTGATTCTGAGGTGAATAGGCGTTTTGACATTGGGTTAACCTAACTGATGGAGGGCGTGGTCGAGTAGTTCTTGGGCAAGCGTGTCTTTGGTGGTCTTGGCCACTTTATAACTGGTACCTGCGCGAGTGAAAATCTCGCCAAAAGTCGTCTCGCTATTAAAGATATCTCCCCCAGAAACATCGTTGAGATAGAGAATATCGGCGCCTTTAGCCAACATCTTGCTCTGGGCCGCAGTTGCATCATGGGACGTCTCTGCGGCAAAGGCAACGACTACTTGCTTCGCTTTGAGGCTATGAAGACTCTTGAGAATATCTGCATTCTCAGTCAGATTGATAGTGGTGAGTGAATCCTTCTTAATCTTGGAATCCTGCACAATTTCAGGCCTTGCATCTGCCACCGCTGCCGCCATGACTAGAACATCACAATTCGGAAATTCTTGATGCAATACATCGTGCATTTCCGATGCGGTCTTGACATGAATAGTCTGAACACCTTCAATATCTGGCAGTGAAGCATTTGCCGATACGAGTACAACATTGGCTCCTCGTCGCAGTGCCTGCAAAGCTATTGCGTAACCTTGTTTGCCAGAAGATTGGTTTCCGATAAAACGAATAGGATCTATTGGCTCGCGGGTACCACCTGCACTCACCAAAACCCGCTTTCCTAGGAAATCTGATTTCACCTGAGTTAGATCAGAGAAAGCCTGAAGAATCTTCACGGTATCTGGAAATCTTCCTTGTCCCACATCACCGCTGGTCAGTGCTCCGATGTCGGGGTCTAAGACGTGAAACCCACGCTCTCGCAATACCCGCACATTTGCAGTTGTTGCTTGATCACTCCACATATTCGGATGCATTGCAGGAACAATTAGAACAGGAACATCGGCGGCCAAGATGACATTTGTCAGCAGATCATCGGCTCGACCTGCGGCTATTCTTGCTATCAAATCGGCGGTAGCTGGGGCGATGATGATGAAATCGGCCTTCTTTGCCAATGAAACATGCCTAACTTCTTCTACGCTCTCAAAGACTTCGGTGGTGACTGCGCGTCCTGAAAGAGCCTCCCAGGTAGCTGCGCCTACGAAGTTCAAACTCGAAGGAGTGGGCACGACTGTGACGAGGAAACCAATATCTTGCAGGCGACGCAGTAAATCGCAGGACTTATAGGCAGCTATTCCGCCACCAACACCGAGAATTACTTCGCGGCCATGTCCTTGCATAACTATTGAAAGCTAATTAAGCAGTTGGCTCAAGATTTTCGATTGTTAGCAAACCTTCGTTAATTTCACGAAGTGCAATCGAGAGTGGCTTCTCGTGGACGTGAGTGTCCACAAGTGGACCCACATATTCAAGAAGACCTTCACCAAGTTGTGAATAGTAAGCGTTAATCTGACGTGCACGCTTGGCAGCATAGAGAACGAGTGAGTACTTAGATCCAGCCTTATCTAAAAGCTCATCGATTGGTGGATTCGTAATTCCGTCCATGTGTGCACTCATGTGTACCCCTTAAAAAGTAATCTACGCCGAACTAGGCAGACGCCAATTCTATCAGGCTTGCAACCACCTTCTCGACCTCGTCATTTACCAGGACTTTATCGAAGAAAGAGGCGGCAGCGAGCTCTTCTTGCGCTAAAGCAAGTCGGGAAGCTCTGCGCTCTGCGCTATCTGTGCCTCGACCTTCTAGGCGCGAAACCAATTCTTCCCAACTAGGCGGCTCTAGGAAAACCAGCACTGACTCAGGAATCTTTTCTTTGACTTGCTTAGCGCCCTCGATCTCAATTTCGAGAAGGACGCTATGACCCTGGCTTAAGGCTTCTTCTACGGGTAGTCGAGGGGTTCCATATCGGGCTCCAGCAAATTGCGCCCACTCTAGGAACTCATTGGCTTTCACTGCCGCGTCAAATTCGATTTCGCTGAGGAAATGATAATCAACGCCAGCAACTTCATTGAATCTTGCCGGACGAGTCGTAGCAGATACGATAACCACGAAATTAGATGCTTCACGTAACTTCTTGGCAACAGTACTTTTACCTACTCCCCCGGGTCCAGAGAGAACTATTAGTTTTCCTCTGCGCAGTGATGTTGGCAATTCAAATTCCTTCAGTAGTGCCGCTCGTTGGTAGCGCCCTAAACCTTGAATCCGACGCGTGCTCGAAATTCCAAGTTTTTCTAGAAGCGCTTTACCTCGAATTTTACCCACACCGCTCTTCGATTCCACCATTTCAAGAACACGCATCTTGGCAATGACTTCATTGTTTTGGGCCAAGGAGATCACGTCAGCAATTGTCAATTCACCACTTTTGATTCGAGCCTTCACCTCGGAGCGTTCTTGTCTAGAAGCTTTTGCCTTCGCCAGGGCGCTGGCGCGTTGCGCGGGAGTTAATTGTGGCGGCGTACCCATGTTTTTAACTTACTGCAAAATATCTTGCGCGATTGCGCGTGCAGCCGAAGTCATAGCCTGCGCGCCTTGCGTCCAGGCTTGCGTGATTGGGCGTCCAATCACCACATAACTAGCACCGGCGGATATCGCTGCATGCGGAGTCATTGTTCGCTTCTGATCATCGCTTGCTGAACCCGCAGCGGGACGAACTCCAGGTGTGATGATGTGAACATCTTTTCCTAACGCAGATCGGATGGCAACAATCTCCAGCGGCGAGCACACAATCGCGCGAGCACCAGCTGCCACAGACATCTTTGCAAGTGCTACCGCACTTTCAAGTGCATTATTTGCAAATCCTATTTCGAAGAGATCCTCTTCGGATAGCGATGTAAGTATTGTCACCGCCGTGACATCGGTAGTTGGAAGCGCTTTCACCGCCGCAGTGACCATCGCTCTGCCACCTGATGCGTGAACGGTGAGAAATCTTGGATTCAATGACTGAACTGCAGTTGCCGCAGCTCCGACTGTGTGTGGGATGTCGTGAAGTTTAAGATCGAGGAAAATGTCAGAATCGGTCACACCTCTAATTCGTCTGACTCCCTCATGGCCAAAGGTGAGGAAAAATTCGAGGCCTAACTTGTAGACACTTACATAGTCTTGGGTCGCCTCGATCCAGCGCTGAGCTGTATCTAAATCCTGTGTATCAACGGCAAGAACTATCGGAGCTTTCATTGTGTCTCTTCTCGATGTGCATACCCAATTGCTTGTTGCAGCGTTGCAAAGCCACGTGCTGCCAATAGTTCACGAAGTTCGTTCTGAATGGTGATCAGCGCAGTAGGGTTACCGAAACTGGCAGTTCCTACCGAGATCGCAGATGCTCCGGCCAGAATAAGTTCGAGCGCATCGCGACCAGAGGAAACACCGCCCATTCCTAAAATTGGAACCTGCGGAAGCGCAGCATGAACCTGATAGATCGCTCGCACTGCAATGGGCTTAATTGCTGGTCCAGATAATCCGCCAGTTTTACCACCTAAATGGGGTTTCATCGTTTCCAGGTTTATCACCATGCCAAGTACCGTATTTATTAGCGCCAGCACATCGGCGCCAGCATCAACGACACCTTTAGCAATCTCTGGCAGGTTGGTTACATCAGGCGATAGCTTTGCAATGATGGGAAGTTCCCCGCCTATAGTCTTTCGAACTCCATCAATAACACGCCTTGAAGCATCGGGATCGCAGGCAAAGACCAAACCTCGATTTTCCACGTTCGGACAGGAAATATTTACCTCTAGCGCGCTAATCCCAGAAGCCGATCTAATTTTACGAGCTAACGTTGAATACTCCTCGATTGTCTCCCCCGCAATCGAAACAACCACTCGTGCTTTTTGTTCTAGCAGCCACGGTAGATCGTTAGCGAGAAAGGCATCTATTCCTGGGCCTTGCAGACCGATTGAATTAAGCATTCCCGAAGGTGTCTCAGCCATACGAGGAGTTGGTCGACCATGACGTGGCTTTGTCATTACTGATTTAGTAACAATTGCTCCCACATCTTTAAGTGCAAAGAACTGGGATAACTCTTTTCCACTACTAGCGCAACCACTTGCCGTAAAAATCGGGGTAGGAAACCACGCATTTGCCAGCGTTGTGGACATATCTACTGGAAGGGTCATGGATGGGCCTCCGGAATGCGTCCCACTAAATCCCATTCCACGTGAGATCCATCCATCACTGGTCCATCAATACATGATCTGAGCATCGATGTCGAACCATCTTCGTTTCGAACCGGTAGAACACATGTCATACAGATTCCTATGCCACACGCCATGGATTCCTCAACTGCACATTGATGAATAACTTCAGTGTTGGCAACTAACTCAGTTATGGCCCGCAGCATTCCCATCGGACCACATGAATAAATCACATCAATACTTCGATTGGAGATGATTTCCAGGAGTGATTCTGTCACTCGCCCTTTCTCTCCCATCGAGCCGTCTTCGGTATAAATCTTCAGCGAATTAACAGATCTCTTGCCTTCCATAGGTGCATAAATCTTGGTACCGATACTGGCACCTAACAACATATCCACTTTGCATCCGCGATTCTTCAAGACATCTGCGAGTCCAAAGAGTGGTGCTGATCCATAGCCACCACCAACAAGTAACGCATTAATTGGCTCTGTTGGTATTCCAAATGATGTTCCTAGCGGGGCAACAATGTCGAGCTCTGAACCTTCAGGTTGCGCACATAACCACTTCGAGCCCGAACCATGCGGAGCAACGATGAGTTCCATCGTTCCGCCATATTGGCTGTTATCCGAAACTCTGGAAATCGCAAAGGCACGACGCAAAATCATGCGCGAGCTATCGCCTCCCACACTGATTGCAACAAAATTACCAGGTCGACAACTCTTAACCATCTCTCCCACGTTAATCAAAATCTGGTGATAGGCACCGACCCGTTTATTGGAATGAATAGTCGCAATTTGTTGAAGAGCGTTCTTATTGATCGTGTTCATCACTTGCCCAGCCACTCTTGAATAGGCTTCACCGGCATAGCCCCAGCTTGAATCGCTTTAATGCCTTCTACCGCGGCACTAAAGCCAGCTGTTGTGGTGATAATGGGAATCGATCTCTGCACCGAAGCAGTTCTAATTGCCCATCCATCTGCGCGCGTACCTCGACCCACCGGAGTATTGATTACCAAATCAATATCACCAGCGTTGAGCATTTCAACAATCGTCTTCTCGCCCATCGGTCCGGTTCCTTCAGAATTCTTGCGCACGCGCACCACCGTCACTCCTGATTGCTCTAGCAACTTCGCAGTTCCATCTGTTGCAAGCAATCTAAATCCTAAGCTTGAGAGTTTACGAGCTGGCTTAATTCCCGAGCTCTTATCTTTATCCGCCAGTGAGATAAAAACGGTTCCAGATTTAGGTAGTGGACCAAATGAACTAATCTGTGATTTTGCATAAGCCTCACCGAAATTATCGGCAATTCCCATAACTTCGCCAGTAGAACGCATTTCTGGTCCGAGGACTGCATCTACTCCTCGTCCATCGACTCTTCTAAATCGATTCCAAGGCAAGACCGCCTCTTTCACGCTGATGCCTTTCGCTATTGCATCGCCTTCGGTTGGCAACATAGATTCAAGACGTAATTCGGCGATCGTTGAACCAAGTGAAATCCGCGCCGCAGCCTTTGCTAGCGGCACACCCGTTGCTTTGCTCACAAAAGGAACCGTACGTGAAGCGCGCGGGTTTGCCTCAAGCACATATAGAACTTTTTCAGCCATAGCGAATTGAATATTAATCAAGCCTCGAACGCCAACACCCTGCGCGATTTTAAGAGTCGCCTCGCGGATAGCTTTGCGTTGATCCTCACTGATAGTCATAGCAGGAAGAACACAGGCGCTATCTCCTGAATGTATTCCCGCCTCTTCGATGTGTTCCATGATTCCACCTAGGAAGAGTTCGTGGCCGTCATAGAGTGCATCGACATCTAATTCGATTGCAGAATCCAGGAATCTATCCACGAGAACCGGATGATCCGGAGTGATATCGGTAGCCCGGGCGATAAAGGATGAGAGAGATTCATCGTCATAAACAATTTCCATGCCTCGCCCGCCAAGAACAAAACTCGGGCGCACGAGGACTGGATATCCAATACGTTGTGCTATCGAGAGTGCTTCTAATTGTGTTGCTGCCATTCCAAATTCTGGGGCGGTAAGTCCCTGATCTGCTAACACTTGGCCAAATGCACCGCGCTCCTCCGCTAGGTTGATAGCTTCTGGACTAGTTCCAAGAATCGTAACTCCGGCTGCTTTCAGACCTGCTGCAAGTCCCAATGGAGTTTGCCCACCTAATTGGGTGATGACTCCCAAAACTGGACCGGCAAGAGACTCTGCGTGCACCACTTCAAGTACATCTTCTAAGGTCAATGGTTCAAAATAGAGACGATCACTGGTGTCGTAGTCGGTGGAAACGGTCTCAGGATTACAGTTGATCATAATCGTTTCAAAGTCTGCTTCTCTCAACGTGAAAGAGGCATGCACGCAGGAGTAATCAAATTCAATGCCTTGACCTATTCGGTTTGGTCCGCTACCTAAAATGATCACAGCCGGTTTCGTGCGCGGGCGCACCTCTGTCTCTTCTTCATAGCTTGAATAATGATACGGAGTAAATGCCTCGAACTCTGCTGCACATGTGTCTACCGTCTTATATACAGGGCGAATATTTTCATGATGACGGGCTTTTCGAATATCTTCCTCCCATACTCCGCGCAAACGAGCTATTTGAAGATCAGAGAAGCCCATTGACTTTGCGCAACGCATTGAATCAGCAGTTAATCCACCTGGCTCAGCAATTCGAAGCGCTTCTTGATTGATTAATTCAATCTGGCGCAAGTACCAACGATCAATCTTGGTCGATGCATAAACCTCTTCGATTGATGCCCCACACCACATGGCGAGCTGAACCTGCTGAATTCGATACTCGGTGGGAATCTTCATAGATTCAAGAAGTGAACCTTTTTGAGAGTCCGGGAAGTTCTTAGGGAATGTGAAGGTTGCCTCTTTACGCTCTAATGATCGTAGCGCTTTCATCAACGCTTCTGGGAACGAACGACCAATGGCCATCGCTTCTCCCACACTCTTCATGGTGGTGGTCAAGCGCGGATCTGCATCTTGGAACTTTTCAAAAGCAAATCTAGGTGCTTTCACGACAATGTAATCCAGAGTTGGTTCAAAGGATGCCGGAGTGACCTGGGTGATGTCATTCTTGATTTCATCAAGGGTGTAGCCAATAGCTAGTTTGGTTGCAATTTTTGCAATCGGGAAACCAGTTGCTTTCGAGGCCAACGCACTAGAGCGTGACACGCGTGGATTCATCTCAATGACAATGATGCGACCCGTATCTGGATTTACCGCAAATTGAATATTACAGCCGCCCGTATCAACGCCAACCTCACGAATGATGTCAATCGAGAGATTGCGAAGCTTTTGGAACTCCACGTCAGTTAAGGTAAGTGCTGGTGCCACGGTAATGGAATCACCGGTATGAACACCCATTGGGTCGATATTTTCAATACTGCAGACAATCACCACGTTATCCGCTCTATCGCGCATAACCTCTAGCTCATACTCTTTCCAACCAATAATTGATTCTTCGATCAGTACCTCTGACGTTGGGCTATGTCGTAATCCAGCTCCAGCTATTTGACGAAGTGTTGCCTCATCAAAGGCAATTCCTGAACCTAACCCGCCCATAGTAAAAGATGGGCGGATCACGACTGGATAATCAAGTACGGCAACAGCACCCATAACATCTTCCATGGTGTGACAAACAATTGACTTTGCCGACTCGCCGCCAATTTTCTCAACGATGGTTCTAAAGATTTCGCGGTTCTCGCCTCGTTCAATTGCTTCAACATCTGCGCCAATTAGTTTCACATTGTATTTAGCAAGCGTTCCAGCCTGGAATAAACCAATCGCAGCATTGAGCGCAGTTTGTCCCCCAAGAGTTGCAAGCACTGCATCTGGACGCTCTTTTGCGATGATTCGCTCAATAAACTCTGGCGTAATGGGCTCGATATATGTTGCATCCGCAAATTCCGGGTCAGTCATGATTGTTGCGGGGTTAGAGTTCACCAAAATCACTCGAATGCCTTCAGCTCGTAGGACACGGCATGCTTGGGTTCCAGAATAATCAAACTCGCAGGCTTGGCCTATGACGATGGGGCCAGACCCAATAACTAAAACACTCTTGATTGACTCATCGCGTGCCATTACTTGGAAGCCGCCAATCTTGGATATTTAGCCATCATGTCAACAAACTGATCAAATAGGTATGCAGCATCATGTGGTCCGGCGGCCGCTTCCGGGTGGTACTGAACACTGAAAGCTCCACGCTCAAGAAGCTCAATACCTTCAACAACACCATCGTTAAGACAGATGTGAGTCACTTGACCAAGGCCATACACGGTGGAGAAACCAGAATCAGTCGGAGCTTTCAGTGCGAAGCCATGGTTATGCGCTGTGATTTCAACTTTACCGCTTCGCTTATCAAGCACAGGTTGATTAATTCCGCGATGCCCGAATTGCAATTTGTAGGTTTCAAAACCAAGCGCTCGTCCAAGAATTTGATGACCGAAACAAATTCCGAAAATGGGAATCTCTTCGAGCAGAAGACTTCGCACTAACTCGATAGTTTCAGTCATCGTCGCTGGATCTCCAGGACCATTGGAGAGAAATACCCCATCTGGATTGATGGCCAAGATTTCATCGAGGGTCACGTTATAAGGCATGACATGTGTTTCAATCCCACGCTCTGCCATCGCACGCGGGGTTGCGCCTTTGATTCCTAAATCAATTGCCGCAACAGTGTATTTCTTCACTCCCTGCGCGGCAACCACGTATGTCTTTGGCGTTGAGACATCGGCGCACAGATAGGAACCAGCCATATCGGCTTGTTTGCGAACTTCCACAACCATCTCTTCTCGAGTGAGATCAAGACCAGAGAATATGCCGACCTTCATCGCTCCTCGATCACGTAAGTGGCGAGTGATTGCGCGTGTGTCTACTCCTTGAATACCCACAATTCCTTGGCTAATCAATTCAGATTCAAGGTCTTTCTCACTTCGCCAATTACTGGTGACAGTTGATGGATTTCGAACAACAAAACCGGCTACCCAGTATTTACTGGATTCATTATCAAAGGTATTGACTCCAGTATTCCCGATATGAGGCGCTGTCATCACGACAACTTGCTTGTGATATGACGGGTCAGTCAAGGTTTCTTGATAACCAGTCATGCCCGTTTGAAATACTGCCTCCCCAAATGTTTTACCAGTAGCAGCCCATGATTTGCCTTGGAAAATTCGACCATCATCGAGAACGAAGAATGCTTGTGACACTACTTATTCCCTTCGTACGTCAATTTTCCACCAAATACAGTTGCCATGATTACTCCAGGGAGCTCTAAGCCGTGGAAGGGAGTATTGCGACTCCTTGATAGAACTAGATCTCGATCCACCCGGTGAGTTGCCGTCGGATTAATCACAGTGATGTGCGCCTTTGCTCCCACAGCAATTTCCTGACCATGATTTTCATAGCGTCCAATTTGGGCCGGAGCAGTACTCATACGCGCTGCAACCTGTTCCCAACTCATCAGCCCGGTCTGCACCATAGTCTGAATGACTATTGGCAGCGCGGTCTCCAGACCCAACATTCCGAAGGACGCCTCCTGCCACTCGCACTCCTTGCTCTCAGAAGCGTGCGGAGCGTGATCTGTTGCCACAATATCAATGATGCCTTCAGCCAGTCCTTCACGGAGTGACATCACGTCTTTTTCAGTACGTAATGGTGGATTTACTTTATATACCGCGTCATAACTTCTAGCTAACTCATCGGTGAGAAGTAGATGATGAGGAGTTACTTCGGCGGTGACAGAGATTCCACGCGCCTTCGCCCAGCGAATTATCTCAACTCCCCCTGCCGTTGTTACATGGCAGATATGCAAGCGTGCCTGCAAAAAATCAGCTAGGAGAATATCTCGCGCGATGATTGCCTCTTCGGCGATAGCTGGCCAACCCTTTAGACCTAGTTGTGATGAGACTATTCCTTCATTCATCTGTGCACCTTGGGTCAAACGCGGTTCTTGCGCATGTTGGGCAATGACGCCATCAAAACCCTTGACGTATTCAAGTGCGTGTCGCATAACAAGTGCATCAGAGACGCAATTGCCATCATCGCTAAATACTCTCACTCGCGCTTCTGAGTTGGCCATCGCACCGATGTCTGCCAAGTTTTCACCAGCAAGGCCTTGCGTCACAGCACCAACCGGGAACACATCAACGAGTCCTGCTTTTTGTCCTAATCGATAGACATGCTCTACAACGCTGGCATTATCTGCCACAGGTGATGTGTTTGCCATCGCACTGACTGCAACAAAGCCACCCTTGGCGGCAGCTCTAGATCCAGAGAGAACTGTTTCGGCACTCTCTTTACCAGGTTCACGTAGGTGGGTATGTAAATCAACCAGACCGGGCAGGATGATGCAATCTTTAGCATCGATTACTTGTGCGCCATCTGGTGCACTCGGCAATGTATCAATTGAGATGATGACCCCATCTGAGATGCTGATATCAGCTTTGGTTCCGTTAGCGAGCGTCCCATTTTTGATGAATAGTTTCTGGCTCATAGTCAGATCTCCAATTCCGCTGTTCCAGCAAGTAACAAGTACAAGATAGCCATTCTGACGCTCACGCCATTTTTGACTTGTTCAATAATCACTGATCGAGCGCTGTCGGCACTTTCGGCTGAAATTTCCAAACCACGATTCATTGGACCCGGGTGCATGACGATTGCGTTTGTTTTCATTCTTACAAGTCGATCTTTATCAAGTCCGAAGAAGCGCGAATACTCACGTGCATTGGGCAAATACATCTCTGTCATTCGCTCGATTTGGATACGCAGCATGATCACAGCATCAACTTCACTAATTACTGAGTCAAAGTCGTAGGACACTTCGGCCGGCCACGAGTCAACTCCGATTGGAAGCAAGGTCGGCGGTGCCACAAGTACAACTTTTGCACCCAGCATCGTCAGCAGTGCAACATTTGAACGAGCAACGCGTGAGTGCAAGATATCTCCCACGATTGCGATTCGAAGACCAGTTAAATCTTCATTTCCATGTGCACAATGTTTACGAATTGTAAATGCATCAAGCAGGGCCTGACTTGGGTGCTCATGTGTTCCATCTCCCGCATTGATGACAGAGCCAGACATCCATTCACCTTTAGCTAAGGTATGTGCAGCACCGGAAGCGTTGTGTCTAATAATCACCGCATCTGCGCCCATCGCTTGCAACGTTTGCGCAGTGTCTTTCAGTGACTCCCCCTTACTTAAACTAGATCCCTTGGCCGAGAAGTTAATGACATCGGCGGAGAGTCTTTTTGCAGCAGCTTCAAAAGAGATTCGGGTTCTGGTTGAATCTTCAGCAAAGAGATTGACAATCGTTCGCCCGCGCAAGGTCGGAAGCTTCTTCATCGGCCCATCTGATGCACGAGCCAGTGTCTCTGCGGTATTAAGTATGGTGAGCGCATCACTTTTGGTGAGATCGTTAATGGATAGTAGATGGCGGTTCATTTACTCGCCTCTTCCAGTAGAACTTCATCCACGCCATCAGTCTCACTCAAGTGAACCTTGATTATCTGTTGCGCTGATGTCGGAAGGTTCTTACCCACATAGTCAGCCTTGATAGGCAGTTGGCGGTGGCCACGATCAACGAGCACGGCGAGTTGCACAGTTCTTGGTCGGCCCACCTCGCCTAGGGCATCCAAAGCTGCACGGATTGTGCGGCCTGAGAAGAGAACGTCATCAATGAGAACTACATTACGGTTTTCAATCCCCGAAGGCGGAATGAGCGTTGGGGCTAATGCTCGTGGAGCGCGTAGTCGTAAGTCATCGCGATGCATGGTGATATCCAGAGTTCCGCATTCAACGGACTTTCCTTCGATTGATTGAATTGCATCTGCGATGCGAAGAGCCAAGTGGGCACCGCGAGTCGGAATTCCTAAGAGTGTTACAGTCTCAGAACCTAAGTTTCGTTCGAGAATTTCATGGGCAATACGAGTAATAGCACGCGCGATATCTGGCGCAGGCAGGGCAACACTCATGTCAATCTCCTTCCCCGCCTCGCAGGACGGGTCGTTAAAGGATGCGGGGCAATGATACCAGGACTAGGAGCGCTCTGTGGATAGCCGATGGGGCCGTGTCCGGGCAACCCATACCCTGGCTGGATGTATCAACAGCCCACAGTGAACGAGATTAATTCCACACTTCGCGCAATCAGACAGTCCAAATCCCTTTCACTTTCCGATGTGGAAACCTTAAGTGAAGGGCGGATCAAGGCAGTTGTCTTAGGTTCATATGAACGAGGGGCGCGCTCCTTAAGTGTCAAGCGTGCACTGCAGATTGCCGCACTCTACCAAGTGCCGATATCGGAAATATTTGGCCACTCTGAGAAACTAGAGAGGAGTAATGGGACCAAAATCATTCTCGATCTGCGACTTATTAATCATCGGGTGCAACAAGAAGACAGATTCGAGCTAGACAAGTACACCCATCTCTCTAGGCTCCTCCAAAAGATAGTACGCACGCGCCAGGATTGGAATGGCGAAGTTATCTCCTTGCGTACAAATGACATCGCAACACTGACTGTGCTCTTTGACGAGAGCGAGGAGAAGGTCCTGAACTGGCTTGAGCGAGAAACACTCTTATTGAAAATACGCTAATTAACGCGCGATACTAGCTTTGATTGTTGAGACTCTTCCTAAAACACCGTGAATATATCCAGCTGATTCATCTGTTGAAAGATCTCTTGCCAGATTAAGTGCCTCATCAATAGCAACCGCATCTTCAACTTCATCTGACCAAACTATTTCGTAAATCCCAAGCCGCAAAATATTGCGATCGACAGCCGGAAGACGATCCATATCCCAGCCTTGCGCATAGGTTGCAATTAGTTCATCGATCTTTCTACGATTTTCGGTGATGCCACCAATGAGGGCTTTGGTGAAATCTCTAATGGGCCTTGCATCAGGGCCATCCGCTGGAATATCGCGAATCACCAATAAATCCGCAGCCGATGAACCACGAATATCTGACTCGTAGAGCAGATCTAGAGTTTGTTTTCGAGCTTTACTGCGAGCTGACACTAGTTAGCGCGACCCAAATAAGAGCCATCACGTGTGTCAACAAGGACAATTTCATCCTGCTTAATAAACAATGGAACCTGAATCTGGATTCCAGTCTCTACTGTCGCTGGCTTAGTTCCACCAGAGGAGCGATCACCTTGGAGTCCTGGCTCGGTGTATGTGACCTTAAGCGGAACAGATGCTGCCAATTCTAGGTAGAGCGGATTTCCCTCATGGATTGCAACAATGGCTTCAGTGTTTTCTAGCATGTAATTAGATGCCTCACCAACGGTGACTGCCGAGATAGTCATTTGATCAAAATTGACGTTATCCATAAATACGAAATCATCGCCCTCTTTATAAAGGAAGTTCATCTCGCGCTTTTCTAGGATCGCAATCTCAATCTTGACACCAGCGTTAAATGTCTTATCGACAACCTTGCCTGTCATGACTTGCTTGAGCTTTGTGCGAACGAATGCTGGACCTTTGCCTGGCTTGACGTGTTGAAACTCAACTACAGTCCATAGCTGACCATCGATATCAAGTGTCATGCCATTTTTAAGATCATTTGTAGTTGCCACGATAACTCCAGTTCATGCCTTCGCCCATCGAAGTGCAATAGAGAGCGAACTTTACCTCATCAAATTAAGACAGAAGTGCCTTCAACGCGATGAGCGCTAGTACATATGAATTGGGCCCAAAACCACCAATAGTTCCGTTTGCCACACCAGAGATAACCGACGTGTGACGGAATTCTTCACGAGCAAGCGGGTTCGATAGATGAACTTCGATGAGAGGTGCCTTCACTAGTTCTGCGGCATCACGGATCGCATATGAGTAGTGAGTAAAGGCAGCTGGGTTGATAATGACCGGAGTTTTTGTGTCGGCAGCTTCATGTAACCAGCCGATGATCTCAGACTCATCGTTGCTCTGCCGAACATCGGCTTCAAAACCATGAGTCTTAGCCGCGTTTTCAATATGGCTTACCAATGCTGGATAAGTCATATCTCCGTAGATGGAAGAATCTCGAATATCGAGGCGCCCGAGATTTGGACCATTAAGAACTAATACCTTCATTGGCTAACCTTCTCATATGCGGCTAGGAGTTGGTCGTCAGTTACCGACTCGACTCTCTTGGTTTTGGCAATCTCGGAGACCACTACAAAACGAATCTGCTTTCCGCGTGATTTCTTATCTACTCGCATGGAAGCCAGCAGGTTTAGCCAATCTCCCTCCCGATAGCGAATCGGCAGGCCCAACTGACTGAGAATCTTCACGTGTTGATCGACTAACTCAGGGCTCAATAGCCCAAGTGAATGAGCTAGGTGGGCAACGTAGACCATTCCAATAGCAACGCACTCTCCATGACGCAATGAGTACTTACTCTCTAACTCCACTGCATGACCAAAAGTATGTCCGTAATTGAGAATCTCTCTCTCAAAACTCTCCTTGAAATCAGCCGAGACTACATCGGCCTTCACGCTGATGGCTCTATGAATGAGTTCAATAGTCAATTCACGCGAAGCGCGGATGTCGGAAATGCTTTTTTCTTCAAGTAAAGTGAGAATCTGAGGATCACGTATGAATCCGCACTTAACAACCTCCGCCAGGCCTGCTGCAAAATCGCGATCGGATAACGTTGATAACCATTCTGGATCAATAATTACCTCTATCGGAGAATGAAAAGCTCCAATCAGGTTCTTTCCAAAATCACTGTTAATTCCAGTCTTTCCACCCACTGCCGCATCAACCATTCCAGCAACAGTTGTGGGCACTGCCACCCAATCCAATCCGCGCAACCAAGAAGCTGCGGCGAACCCAGCAAAATCTGTAACCGCTCCCCCACCAATGGCGACAATCAAATCAGAACGAGTGAATCCCGCTGAGCCTAGCCAATCCCAGACTTTGAGCAGAGTCTCTGAACTCTTGCCCTTCTCCGAATCTGGAATTCCAAAGTAGAACACTTCCGAATCTTGAGCATCAATGTGTGGAATATCTGATTTCATTGATTCCGAAAAGATTATGGCAATGCGTTCACGCTCTTTGAAGTGAGGAGCCAGCGCCTGTAGATAAGGAGTATCAACTAATACTGAGTAATTTCGTTCTGCCCGAACTGAAATCTTTCTCATGCTAGAACCTCGAGTATCTGCGCCACGATTTCACTCTGAGATCTTTTATTCACATCAACGACTGTATCGGCTATATCCTCATAGATAGGACGACGCGCTTCCATCAGCGTCTGCCATTGCCCACGTGGATTATTGAGTAACAAGGGACGATCTCTATTAAAACCTATTCGAGGGGCAACATTAGCTAATGAAATATCAAGATAGATGACATGCGATGTTGTCGACTTAAGTGCTGATTGTGCCTCAGTTGAAATCGGCGCCCCGCCACCCAGTGCTAACACAGTGTCACTTGCCGCAAGCTCCTGGCGCAAGACCTCTTTTTCTAAAGCACGGAAGACCTCTTCGCCATCTTCAATGAAGATTTGAGAAACCGATTTATGCTCTCGTTGCTCAATGACAGAGTCAGTATCTCGAAATTCTAGAGCGAGCTTATGCGCAAGTGATTTACCAATTGTGGACTTGCCGCAGCCCATGGGGCCAATGAGGATTATTCGCGGGGCCATGGTGAGGCCTACTTGAAACGCAAATTCTTCATATATGACTCAAAATTTCTACGAACTTCTTGCACTGAGTCGCCACCGAATTTTTCAAGTACTGCTTCAGCTAAAACGAGTGCAGCCATCGCCTCCGCTACGACTCCCGAGGCAGGAACTGCGCAGACATCAGATCGTTGATTAATAGCTTTGGCAGCCTCACCAGTCTTGACATCAATAGTGTCTAAGGCTTTAGGAACGGTAGAAATAGGCTTCATCGCGATAGAAACTCGAAGAATCTCACCATTGGACATTCCGCCTTCGGTACCGCCTGCTCGATCAGTACGTCTTGCTATGTGTCCATCTTTCGCACGTTCAATTTCATCATGAGCAACTGATCCACGACGGGTAGCGGTTCTAAAACCATCACCAATCTCAACACCTTTAATCGCCTGAATTCCCATCATCGCAGCTGCAAGGCGGGCGTCTAACCTGCGATCCCAATGAACATGTGAACCTAAGCCTGGCGGAAGATTGTAAGCAAGTACTTCACAGACGCCACCCAAGGTATCTCCATCAGCGTGAGCTGCTTCAATCTCAGTAATCATCTTTGCACTTGTCGCCGCATCCGTGCAACGCACGGGATCTTCATCGATTCTCGACATGTCATTTTCACTTGGTAGTTCATAGTCATCGGGAATACGAACACTTCCGATAGAAACTACGTGGCTAAGAATCGTTATCCCCACCGACTGTTCCAAGAATTTTCTGGCGATTGCACCGAGTGCCACCCGCGATGCTGTTTCTCGCGCACTAGCTCTCTCCAAAATTGGTCTCGCATCATCAAAGTCATATTTCTGCATTCCTACTAAGTCAGCGTGACCTGGTCGAGGGCGAGTCAGCGGGGCATTGCGCGCTAAATTCTCAATTTCATCAAGTGGCACCGGATCTGCTGACATCACTTTTTCCCATTTAGGCCACTCACTATTTCCCACCTGAATTGCAATCGGACCACCTTGAGTCGAGCCCAATCGGATTCCGCCGAGAATGGTTACCTTATCTGCCTCAAAATTCTGTCGCGCTCCGCGACCCACGCCAAGTCTGCGACGCGCTAAATGGAAATCAATGTCGGAAGTAGTGATCTGAATATGCGCCGGCATGCCTTCGATAATTGCCGAAAGGGCCTGGCCATGAGATTCGCCCGCAGTGATCCAACGCATGTGCCTATTCTTGCAGAAAGTATTGCAATCTCGTGCATTATTTACTCACCTCGATAACAAAAGGGCGAGATAAGACGCACATATCGCAGGAGCTAGCGCAATATTGCCCCGTATGCGCATTCGGGCCGCAATTGTTAACACGGCCAAGATTAAAACGGCCAGCACCAGAAAGGTTAAGAAGATATTCATTGACTCCATCGGAATGGCCACGAGAGCCACCGCAAAGAGTAGTTTCACATCCCCTGCGCCCAATCCCCCAAAAATGGCTGCGACGAGCAGTACACAAAGAAAGATGATCCCAGTCCGAAAGTAGAAGTGAAAATCTCCCTCGATAAGCAACAGCACCGAGATGAGGACGATAGAAAGATTCGTGATTCGGTGATGACGTAAGTCAAAGAGACTGATGTAAAGAGAAAGAACAATAATCAGCGCCATAGGCCGAGCCTAGGCAATCCAGGCAAGTGGAATTAAGTAGCTGTGGATTAACTATTTACGAAGTAGCGGGCGCAGGTGACTGGCCAAATTAACGCGATCTAGACTTTTACCAAGAACAATCTCCATTTGATCGATGCCCTGATAGAGCAAGAGTTCAAGCCCATTGATAACTCTTCCTCCTGAATCCCTCCAGGCGGCAGCTAGCACAGTCGGCCAGGGTTTATAGATCACATCAAAAAACACAGTCTCTATTCCGACATCAAGGGAATCGGCTAAAAGATCGGCTGCACCAGCCGGAGTTGTATTGATAACGAGGTCATACAAAGAGAAATCTGCCCCTGAATTCCAGGCGAGATATTCAAACTCGGAGGTGGTAACGGCAGACTTAAGCGCAGGAGCGCGTACCGAACTACGTCCGAGAATATGAATCTCTTTGGCTTTCCCATCCATCGCACCGGCTAACGCACGCGCAGTTCCCCCGGCTCCGAGAATAAGTACTCTATTAAAATCGTGAAGGTCGGCGTAACTTAACGCAGCAAGAAAACCTGAACCATCAGTAGATGTGAGTGACCAGCCACCATTTTCTTTCCAGAGAGTATTTGCAGATTGAATCTTGGCAAGTAGCGGATCAGCATGAGTAGGAAGTTTAAGAACTTCCTCTTTCAAAGGCATCGTGAGCGAGAAATAATCGAATTCGGCTCCGCGTTCCTTAATGAAAGACTCCAATGATCCCGCCGGAACATCGATCGCCTCATAGTTTGCCTCCACCCCTAGATAGTCAAAAGCGGCGCGATGTAATCGGGGAGAAAGTGAGTGAGTTATGGGCGAACCTAGTACCGCTCCTCTAATCACTTCTGACTCCTAAACTTTCCAGCCCGCAAATTCTTCTTGTACTCGTACTTCCACTGATTGAATTCTTCGAGATCGGCGGTAAACCTAGTATCACCGGGTGCCACTGTGATGAAATATAGCCAATCACCTTGCAGTGGAGTGGCTGCCGCGCGCATGGCTGCCGATCCAGGATTGTTAATCGGTCCAGGCGGAAGCCCATACTTTCGATACGTGTTATAACTTGAAGTAAGCAAGGTAGATTTTGTGCTTAAGAAAATACTGCCTCGAGATTGCATCACATAGTGCACCGTCGAATCGAACTGCAGTGGCATCCCTTTCTTCAATCTATTTCGCACTACCTGCGAGACTTTTGTGAAGTCCTTCTCTCCGACTTCTGCCTGAATCAGGGAGGCGATTACAAGTAGTTGGGTTGGGGTGTAACCAGTGTTCGAACTATAGAAGCCTGCACTTCGCATCTCCTTCTCAGCACGAGAAATCATCGCTGATAGCGCATCACTTGCAGAAGTTGATTGCGCAAAACTGTATTGCGCAGGGAAAAGTAAGCCTTCAATCTGATCAAAGCCACGAGGTTTGTTGAGAGTTTTCAAAGCCGACTTAACCGCTTCTTGTGTGAAACCTGAGGCATGCATCTGAGGCAAGACCTCACTCACCCACATACCTTCAGAGATATTTATCAGCCCAACGATTCTCTTCGAGTCAAGTAACTGTTCCAATGAATCTGCTACACATAAATTCTTCTGTAATCTGTGAGTTCCGGGCGCAACCTGCGCCGCCCTTGCATCAGCTACCGCGAGACGAAAATATGCTTCCGAAGACTTGATTACTCCGGCTTTAGCCAAGGATGCACCAATGGATGAGCCGGCTTCACCAGCGTCAATCTTTATCAGCACTTCTTCTTCGGACTTTGCCGCACATGAAAAATCCGGTGCCGATGAATCAAGATTGCGCACTAAATCCAGACCAAAAGTAAGAACGAATACAGCAACACAGGCAAGACCCACTCTAAATATTGCAATTCTAAGAAAGTTTTTCAATCGCCAACCCTTGTTCTAGGATGGCAACAGCTGCCATGGCATCGATCACTTTCTTAGAATCGCGGGTATTGACTCCTGCATCCTTTAGCTTCTTCTGAGCCGAGACCGAAGAAAGCCTCTCATCAACATAGATAACGCTGACGCCGAAAGTTTTCGCGATCAATTCTCCGAAGGTTTTAGCTTTTGCAACACTATCTCCGCTTTGACCAGACATATGTTTTGGTTCTCCGATAAATACTGAAACCGGTTCATACTCAGCGAAAATTGAGGTGAGCTCCGATATTAATTGTGGACTTTGTGCCTGCAACACTGTCAGTGGAGTAGCGAGAATGCTATCTGGATCACTGATCGCGACACCGATACGAATATCCCCGTAATCGAAGGCAATTCTTCGACCTCTCATCGGCTAATTTCCAGCGATTGAATCTTCGATTGCCGAGAGAGCCAGTGAAGATTTTGATGCATCAACTCCACCGCCTTGTGCGACGTCATCTTTGCCACCACCACCGCCGCCCAAAATTGTGGAACCAATCTTGACCAAAGCCCCCGCCTTAAGACCTAGCTCGCGCGCCTTCTCACTTACCGCAACGATTAATACTGGTTTCGAATCTACTGAGCTGATAAGTGCCACTGCTGACTGCGCAGTGCGATTACGTAAATCTAGGGCTATCTTTCTTAAATCATCTGCGGCGATGGAATCAGGCAAAAGAGCGGTGATAACAGTTGTTCCACCAATTACCTTTGCACCCTTGAGCAATGAATCAACCTGCCCTAGTGCCTGTGCGGAGCGAACAACTGCTAATTCTTTCTCAATCTCTTTCATCTTCCCGAGTAGCTCAGAGATTCTCTCAGGTAACTCCTCAGCTCGTGAGCCCTTCATGAGCTCAGTCAAAGAGTTCAATAAAACATGCTCGCGAGCCAGGAACTTATATGCATCGATGCCAACTAGAGCCTCAACTCGGCGCACACCTGCACCAATGGAAGATTCACTTAAGAGTTTAACCACACCTAATTGGCCAGAACGCTCCACATGTGTTCCTCCGCAGAGCTCTCGCGCCCAGTCACCGACGCTGACAACGCGCACTTGATCTCCATACTTCTCACCAAAGAGTGCCATCGCTCCACTTTTTTTCGCCGCCTCCTGCGACATCACTTCTGCAGTGACAGCCAGGTTATCCAAAAGCAATGTGTTCACTCGTGATTCAACATCGTCTAAGACAGATGCTGGCACCGCTCCAGTAGATGGGAAATCAAAGCGGAATCTGCCCGGTGAATTCTCAGAACCAGCTTGGGTAGCAGTTTCACCTAGAAGTTCACGGAAAGCCTTGTGCACCATGTGAGTTGCAGTATGTGCACGTGAGATTGCATTACGACGTTCAATATCTATGACAGCCTGCACCGAAGACTTAATGCTCGCTTCACCTGAAAGTATTCGTCCGCGGTGGACTGAAAGCCCATTGACCGGAGTTTGCACATCATCAATTTCTATGACCGCACCAGATGCAAGTGTGATTACTCCACCATCAGCTAGCTGACCACCGCCCTCAGCATAAAAAGGAGTGCGATCAAGAATGACTTCAATTTCTTGCCCCGCCTGAGCCGACTCAACACTGACACCGTCTACCAAGAGACCAGTGATTGTTGATTCGGTGCTGGTGTGGGTATAGCCAACAAAGTTCGTTATTCCTGATACATCTGCAATCTTCTTATACTCAGATACATCTGTGTGGCCACTCTTCTTCGCCTTTGCATCAGCCTTAGCTCGATCGCGCTGTTCGTTCATTAACCTTCTGAAGCCATCTTCATCGACTTCTAGACCTTCTTCGCGCGCCATTTCTAGCGTGAGATCGAAGGGGAATCCATAGGTATCGTGAAGCTTAAAAACTTCATCTCCGGGAAGGACTTTCTTCTTACTCGCCTTGATTTGTGTCGAAGCAAGGTCAAAAATCTGCGTTCCGCTTTTTAGCGTCTGCAAAAATGACTCTTCCTCTGACTCAGAAACAGAAAGAATTCGCTTCTTATCTGAAATCAACTCTGGATATTGCGCTCCCATAGCCTCAATGGCTGCAACAGTGAGTTCGGACATGATGGGATCATTAACCCCGAGCAAGCGCATATTACGAATTGTCCGGCGCATCATTCGTCGGAGAACATAACCCCGGCCTTCATTTCCCGGTGTTACACCGTCGCCGATAAGCATCGCCGATGTACGAGCATGGTCTGCAACAACTCGTAGGGCCACATCTGATTTCTGCGAAGAGCCGTACGTGACTGAAGATAGCTCAGATGCTCTCTTGAGAATCTTCATCGTGGTATCAATCTCATAGATATTTTCAACACCTTGCAAGAGCGCAGCTGTTCGCTCCAAACCTAAACCGGTATCAATACTTTTAGCTGGTAGTTCGCCAAGAATCGGATAGCCATCCTTACCGCCGCCAGCACCTCGCTCATTTTGCATGAACACGAGATTCCAGATTTCCAAATAGCGGTTTTCATCGGCGATCGGACCACCGTCAACGCCATATGCAGGACCTCGATCATAATAAATCTCAGAACATGGACCACAAGGTCCTGGAACGCCCATCGACCAGAAATTATCTGCCATATCTCGACGTTGTATGCGTTCGCGAGGAACACCAATCTTCTTATGCCAAATATCTGCAGCTTCGTCATCATCTAAATAAACGGTTACCCATAACTTCTCTTCTGGAAAACCATAACCACCATCTTTGATTGCTCGAGTCAGAAGTTCCCAAGCAAGTGCGATCGCACCTTCCTTGAAATAATCACCGAAAGAGAAGTTGCCACACATCTGAAAGAAGGAAGCGTGACGAGTGGTCTTTCCTACTTCATCAATATCTAGCGTTCGAACGCATTTCTGAACTGAGGTAGCGCGCTTATAAGGAGGCGTTACCTCGCCGAGGAAGAATGGCTTAAAAGGCACCATGCCAGCGTTGACCAAGAGCAGATTCGGATCATCGGCAATTAAGGATGCAGAAGGTACGACGGTATGGGTTAAGCCTTGGCGATTTTCAGATTCAAAGAATCGTAGCCAACGCGAACGTATCTCCGAGGACTCCACTAGTTACATTCACCCACTCTGACTATTGAGATTTCTGACTAGTCAGATTTCTTCTTCGATTTACGACCCTTACTCATTTGCGCCGCGCTAATAAGTGCACCCGCAACCTTAACAGCCGGGCCGTTCTTATCTATGAAACCCGTTGTTGCATCAGTTACCTTTGTGGTGACTTCTTCAACATTCTTGGTGATCTTGGCAAAGCTAGCCAGCGGACTATTGATCAGTTCCAGTGTGCGAGTTGACTCGGTTAAGAGAGGCGTTGTGTCTTCGGTAAAAGCCTTCAATGAAACCTTGGCCTCGTCAATGAATCTGCCCACACGGATAACGGCATAGGCAACAGCCACGGCGATCACGAAAAGTGATGCCGCTGCAATTATTGTTGCTATTCCACCAGGACCCATATATCTAGCCTACCGGAATTACTCCTTCGGAGGTGTCCAATCGATTGCTGCTTCTTTACGTTGCGCAGCAGTAATGGGAGTTGGCGCACCAGTAAGTGGGTCTCCCCCGCTGGCTGTCTTTGGAAAGGCAATGACCTCACGAATTGAATCTGAGTTTGTTAGCAATGCACATACTCGATCCAAACCTAGTGCGATTCCACCATGGGGCGGTGGTCCATAGTTAAAAGCTTCTAACAAGAATCCAAACTTGCTCTGAGCCTCATCATCACTTAAACCAATAACTGAGAAGACATCTTTTTGAATGTCACGATCATGAATACGAATCGAACCGCCACCTAACTCGGTTCCATTGAGAACTATGTCATAGGCATAAGCCAACGCCGATGCCGGATCTCTCTTAAAACTCTTTGCAAATTCTGGCTTAGGCCCGGTAAATGGGTGGTGAACTGCAGTCCATCCTCCACCATCAGTTGGCTCAAACATTGGAGCATCTACTACCCAAACAAACTCCCACGAACCTTGCTTAATCAGATCGCAACGCTTACCAATTTCGAGCCGCGCCGCACCCAGCAATTGTTGTGAGGGTGACTTATCACCGGCTGCGAAGAAGATTGCATCTCCTGCCTTAGCCCCCACAGCAGCCACAATTCCTGCTTGTTCAGTCTCGGAAATATTTTTCGAGACTGGGCCACCAAGAGTGCCATCAGCATTGACCAAAATATATGCGATGCCCTTTGCACCACGTGCCTTTGCCCAATCTTGCCAAGCATCTAGTTCACGACGTGGTGAATCTGCGCCGCCTGGCATGATGACTGCTCCAACATACGGAGCTTGAAATACTCTAAAAGGTGTCTGGCTAAAGAAGTCAGTGACTTCAATGAGCTGCTGTCCGAAGCGAAGATCGGGTTTGTCTGAACCATATTTGTTCATAGCATCGGCATAAGTCATATGTGGGATGGGCGTAGGAATATCGTAATTAACCGCCTGCTTCCACACTTTGACCAGAATCTTTTCCGCAACTGCCAAGATATCTGCCTGGTCAATAAATGACATCTCTATATCTAGCTGCGTGAACTCGGGTTGACGATCTGCCCGGAAATCTTCATCGCGGAAACAACGTGCAATTTGATAGTAACGCTCCATGCCTGCGACCATCAGTAGTTGCTTAAACAACTGTGGAGACTGTGGCAAGGCATACCAACTGCCTGGCTGCAGACGAACCGGAACTAGAAAGTCACGTGCCCCTTCCGGAGTTGATCGGGTGAGGTAAGGAGTTTCAATTTCATAGAAATCGAGCTCTTCCATCACACCACGAATTGCTGATGTGACTCGGGAGCGCAGTCGTAAATTCGCTGCTGGCCCTTCACGACGTAAATCCAAATATCGGTATCGCAATCGAACTTCTTCAGAGATATCGACTTCACTACCAGAATCAACTGGAAAAGGAAGCGGAGCAGATTCGCTCAGAACCACGATGTCATCGCCCATTACTTCTATCGCACCTGTCGGAATATTTGCATTCTCATTTCCGGCCGGACGTAGGGCAACTTCTCCCGTGATTTGCAGACACCACTCAGCCCGCAGTTGACCTGCCAGTTTTTCATCGCGAATAACTACCTGCACTGAACCTGTGCCATCACGCAAATCAATAAAAGCAACCCCGCCATGATCTCTGCGACGAGCAACCCAGCCAGCCAAAGTCACGACCTGGCCGACGTGCGTAGCCCATAGAGCGCCAGCATCATGATCTCTCAACATTAGAAAGCCACCTTTAAGAAATGAGTGCGTTAGAGCGAAAGTGCCTGACGTAACTGATCCCGCAATTGCGTAATCTTAACCGAAGTTAGAACTCCATCACTCATGCGCTTGAGGTCAACGTTTCCGCTAGAAATCTCAGAATCCCCTAACACCACTACATATCGGGCTCCTGATTTATCAGCAGCTTTCATGGCGCCTTTGAGCGCACGATCTCCGAAGGCAATCTCTGTTCGGATTCCAGACGCTCGTAAATCTTCGGCCGTAATGAGGGCGATCTGCATCGCTTCCTCACCTAAAGGAATAAGGAATAAGTCGGAGGTGAAATCCTTCGCCGGAAGTGAATTTTCAGCAATAGCTGCAAGCAGTGCGCGGTCAACGCCGAGACCAAATCCGATTCCAGATAAAGATTGTCCGCCCAAGATTTCCATCAGTCCGTCATAGCGACCGCCGCCACCGATTCCCGATTGCGCACCTAGATCGGAATGAACAAATTCAAAGGTCGTGCCCGTGTAGTAATCCAATCCCCGAACCATGCGAGGATTGATGACAAAGTCAATCTTCATCGCTTGAAGATAACTCTGCACTAACTCGAAGCTCTTTCGGGAAGGCTCGGATAGATACTCAAGTAAGAGCGGCGCCTTAGCCATCGCCGCTTGCATCTCTGGTCGCTTATCATCAAAGAGACGAAGCGGGTTGATCTCTGCTCGCTTGGCTGTTGCCTCATCTAAATCAAGTTTATTGATAAAGGCCATCAAATCTATGCGATGAGCCGCTCGCGACTGCGCATCTCCTAATGAGGTAATTTCCAAACGGTAGTTGCGAAGACCTAAGTTTTTAAAGCCGCGATCTGCAATTGCAATCACTTCTGCATCAATGGCTGGATCATCCACGCCAATCGCTTCGATTCCTACTTGGTAGAACTGTCGATAGCGTCCCGCTTGCGGACGTTCTGCTCTAAAGAATTGTCCGGAGTACCAAACCTTAACGGGAAGTTGACCACGATCTAGATTCTGTTCAATCACAGCACGCATCACACCAGCTGTTCCTTCCGGGCGTAACGTAATGGATCGGCCACCACGATCTTCAAAGGTATACAT
>CAIXKQ010000004.1 GCA_903920065.1 uncultured Actinomycetes bacterium | reverse complement strand
TTCTTCGCGGCGATGGCATTTGCATCAACCTTGGGGATAGGCGTGATGGCATCAATTATTCCGGTAGGTATCTACCAGGGCTTCTGGACGATAATCGGATTCTTTGCCGGATCTGTCCTTGATCAATATCAAATCGATGCCATGACTATCTGTGGCGGCCTGATGTTGGTTGGCATTGGACTACGACTGCTTAACATCAGGAAGATATCCGTTGCTACTCTGTTGCCAGCACTAGTGCTAGCTCCAGTACTGGCAACCCTCCTACATTCAATCTAGAGCGCGGATGTGTCAATCACAAAGCGGTACTTCACATCACTTGCCACGGTTCGCTTATATGCAGCATTGATGTAGTCGGGCTTTATGACTTCAACATCACTGACAATATTGTGCTTGCCGCAAAAATCGAGCATCTCTTGCAGCTCTGCAATACCGCCAATCATTGAACCACCCATAGAGCGTCTTGCACCAAGAAGTGCGCCCACTTGTAGCGCGTACGGTTTACCGGGAAGTCCGATGACTACCAGGGTTCCATTGAGTTTGAGCAGCGATAGATATTGATTGATATCAATCTCGGCACTAATCGTGTTTAGAATGACATCAAATTTCTTTTCGTGAGCTGCAAAGACTGCTTCATCTTGAGTTGAAATAAAGTGATGAGCACCCATGGCGAGTGCATCGGCTTGCTTATGCGGGGAGTGTGAGAGCACAGTTACATCTGCTCCCATAGCAACGGCGAACTTGACTCCCATGTGTCCGAGTCCACCTAGACCCATCACAGCAACTTTCTTACCTGGACCCACATTCCAATGTTTAATAGGGGAATAGAGAGTAATTCCAGCGCATAGCAGCGGCGCAACACCCTGCAGTGGAAGATTGCTTGGGATATGAACTGCGTAATCTTCATTGACCACGAAGTAATTGCTATAACCACCCATGGCAAGGGTTGTGCCATCTCGTTCATAACTGTTATACGTTCCAGTCATACCGTCAAGGCAGTATTGCTCCAGGCCAGCTTTACAGTTTTCACAGAGACGACAAGAGTCAACAAAAACACCAACACCGATCAGATCACCCACCTTAAACTTAGTAACGGCGCTGCCAACCTTGGTAACTGTTCCAGCGATTTCATGTCCTGGCACCATAGGAAAGAGTGCATCGCCCCATTCTTCGCGAGCCTGATGAATATCTGAGTGGCAGATTCCCGAGTATGCAATATCAAGTGCAACATCGTGAGCTCCGAGCTCTCGGCGATCGAACTGATAGGGAACTAGATCTGCTCCAGCAGTCATTGCGGCATATGCACGTGTGTTCATCTTTCCTCTTTCTCTGTGTTTTCTATATTTCGGTAAATGGCAATGGGTCAGAACTTATATGACCAGCACGTGATGCGCGAGCTGTAACCTGTCGCATATGGTGCCTGCGGCATAGAACTTCATAAGCAATCTCATCACTTTTTCCAACATCTCCGACCACTACTTGCTCGCCCTCGGTGACCATGACGCCATTGATGGTACGAGCATTATGTGTCGCACGTGAACCGCACCAACACAGGGCTTCGACTTGCAGAGTGTTAACTCGGTCGGCTAGTTCAACGAGACGGGCTGAACCTGGAAAGAGTTTGGTTCTAAAATCTGCCAGAATGCCGAATGCGTAGACATCAATACCTAGTCCATCGACAATCTTTGCTAGACCATCTATTTGATTGGGTTGATAAAACTGAGCCTCATCGCAGATGATGTAATCAATGCGGTCACCGGCTGATAAATGATCGACAACAAATTTGTGTATATCAAGTGATGTTTCAACTTCAATCGCTTCGGATTGCAGCCCTAATCGGGAACTAATAAGCCCAGCTCCCGCTCGATCTTTACTAGTGAAAATAAGTCCAGTCCGACCACGTGACTTATGGTTATGCGCGGTTTGTAGGGCAAGGGTTGATTTGCCCGAATCCATAGTTCCGCAGTAATAAATCAGTTCAGCCACGTGGGAATCCTGCCATGAATCGCCTCAATATTCTCTATCCCAAATCCAGACCAAGTTCGCGAAGCGCTCTTGCCATCTGCGAAGAAAGCGCAATGCTCATATTCACACTGATATGAGATGCGTCTCGGTAGACGACGATGCCATCTAGAACAGCTGGACAAGTACTGCCACATAACCACGGCGTTGGATCTAGCAGCTGATACCCATCTACCATTATGGACGGTGTCTTTTCGGTGTTATCGCAATTCCTTGCCTTCTTGACCGAAAGACAGCTTGGAATATCTTGCTTCGGATGCGGTGTATCAGCGATATAGATAATTTTCGGAGTCAATCCTTGAAGGGCAAGAAGAGTCTTTTGCTCTCCCTCCTGCCACCACTGCGTGCGAGATTGGTAACCTGCTGGTCTTTGAAAGTATTGCATTCCCGTGACTAGAACAGCATCTGGTCGAATCTTCGCGATCCGTTTATATACGTGAGCTCTCCATTTGGAACAATCGGAGTTCTTGTAGTCACCTTTATCGACTTTGCGAACAGCCGGGCCCGGACATGCAGATTTAGTCAATGAGATCAGCGTGAAACTATTTTCCATTGCTAGTTTTTCCAGTGCTGGAAACCATTGAGCAGCATGAGAATCCCCGAATAGAACAACCTTCCTCTGTGCATTGATTTTTCCGTATGCACATTCCGGTGGAAGGTTTTGACCGTTCTCAAGATGACAGCCATCCAGATAAATACTCGGTTTTGCTAGCACTGAGTTGAGAGTAAATTGACGCCCAGATTTAAGAGTGATCTGATCGCTCTGTGAGTTAATGATTAATAAGGAAAGAATGACGGTAACAACTGTTACTAGAACAGCACAGGAGATAATTCTTTTTTGGGAGAACTCTCTGACCCGCAGTGGCTGCTCCAGGTAGCGATGGGTAAGGTCTGCAAGGAGCAGGGTCAGAACGATCGCAAGTATCCGTTCGGTGATAGAAAGTGAACGGCCAAAGTGAATGCTGGGGATGACTAAAACCGGCCAATGCCATAGGTAGAGCGGATATGAAATATTTCCTAACCATTGAATGAAGGGCAAATTCGAGAAGGCATCGACGAGCTTGGGCCAATTACTGAGTGAAACGAGAGCTAGCGCAGTTGCCAATACGGGATAGAGCGCCGAAGTTCCGGGAAATGCCGTCGTATCGCTGAAACGTAAGGCGGAAAAGAAAATTGCAATCAATGCAAGCCACAGATAACTCTGGGAAGTTTTCATCTTTGATGGCAAGAAAAGGATTAGTGCGCCTATTCCCAACTCCCATGCTCGAGTGGGCAGTGAATAGAAAGCCCACATAGGGGCGATCGCGGTCAGATAGAGACTTAGAAGAAATGAGATTAAGGTGATTATCGCGATGCCAGCAGAAACAGATCGGCGTTTACCGAACTTATAGAGCAAGTAGATAATCAGTGGCCACAGAAGATAGAACTGCTCTTCGACGGCGAGTGACCAATAGTGGATTACTACCGGAGGAAGCGCGTCTAAATTCTGATAATCCATTTGCCAGAGAGCAAAGAAATAATTGGAAATATAGAGCGAAGCCGCTGCAATATCTCGGCCCAAGTCCTGCCTTAGTATTGATGGAAACACCCACCATGAAACTAGCGCTGTGATGATCAGAACTAGAGAACTGGCCGGCAGTAGGCGCTTTATTCGACGTAGATAAAACCTAGCAAAGGAAATACCACCGGATTTTTCACATTCCCGGAGCAGCAGTGATGTGATGAGATAACCAGAGATGACGTAGAAAATATCGACACCGATATATCCACCCGGTAAGAATTTTGCGTGATAGAGCAGAACCAGGACAACCGCTAGTGCCCTAAGTCCCTGAATCTGAGGAAGGCGCATTTAAACCTGTGTGAGTGAGAATATTGGGGGTGCAGAATCTAGCTGCGCAATATTTGCTCTACCTGCTAATTCTGAAATCTCCATGAGAACCGCTGCGCTCACAACAACAGCCCCCAGGTCCTGAATGAGCAAAGTCGCAGCTTTAAGAGTTCCGCCAGTTGCCAGGACATCATCAATCAGGAGAACTCGTGAACCAGCAGCCATGGCATCCTTATGGATCTCTAATTCGTCTTGACCATACTCCAGGCTATAACTACGTGAAAAAGTTGCGTGAGGCAATTTTCCAGATTTCCGGATAGGAATGAACCCGACTTTCTTATGTAGCGCTACCGCACTGCCCAAGATGAATCCACGCGCATCCAGTGCCGCCACGTACTCAATCTCGTCACCAACAGCTGCAAGGGCCGATATGACGGTGGCAAATGCCTCTGGATTAGCTAATAAGGGGGAGATGTCCTGGAAGAGAATCCCAGGCTTAGGAAAATCCGGGATAGGTCTAATCAGTGCAAGTGATTGACTGATATCCATAACTGCACCGCCGTAACTGTGTCCGAACGGGGACTTGAACCCCGAATCCCTTGCGAGAACTAGCACCTCAAGCTAGCGCGTCTGCCAATTCCGCCACCCGGACGAGTACCCGCTCGCTAGAAGATAAATCTTATGCGCTCGAGTCGAAATAACTGGGT
>CAIXKQ010000003.1 GCA_903920065.1 uncultured Actinomycetes bacterium | reverse complement strand
TCGGCTGCCGAGCATGGAATGAACGCTTCAACATTTACTGGTCGCGTTATTGCATCAACGGGCGCCGATGTCTGCGCCGCACTTTCTGGTGCTATCGGTGCGATGTCAGGTCCACTTCATGGTGGCGCACCATCTCGCGTGCTGCACATGATTGAAGAAGTTGAGAAGACCGGAAACGCCGAAGCCTATGTCAAGGGATTACTTGATCGTAAAGAGCGCTTGATGGGATTTGGTCACCGTGTGTATCGCGCAGAAGATCCACGCGCTCGCACACTTCGTCGCACTGCAAAAGAATTGAACGCACCACGTTATGCAGTCGCTGAAGCGCTAGAAAAGGCAGCGCTGAAAGAACTTCACGAGCGTCAACCAGATCGCGTGCTTGAAACAAACGTTGAATTCTGGGCGGCAATCATTCTTGATTTCGCAGAAATTCCTTCACCGCTCTTTACCTCAATGTTTACCGCAGCCCGCACCGCAGGTTGGTCGGCGCACATTCTTGAGCAAAAGCGCACAGGTCGTCTTATTCGTCCATCAGCTCGTTACGTCGGCAAGGCTCCTCGTAAGCCAGAAGATGTAAAAGGCTGGGATGCAACTGTCGAGCAGCTTCACAAGTAATTTCAAGCACTATGCGAAACATCATCTGGTTTCGCCGCGACCTACGCATTGGTGATCACCCGGCGCTGCTAGCGGCGATGGAAAACAGTGATGAAATTGTGCCGCTCTTTATTTTAGATAAGGCACAAATTGCTGAAGCTGGCGAGAAGTTATTGGCATACATGGGCCAATCTCTGCGCGCACTTGATCAATCACTGGGTAACACCTTGCACATCATTGAAGGCAATCAAGTCGAAGTCTTACAAGAACTGATTGCGCGTTATGATGTGAAAGAAGTTCATATCTCTGCTGAGTATGAACGCTATGGCGCAGCGCGTGATGCACGAGTTGAAGCTGCCGGAATTCCACTAGTTCGTACTGGCTCCCCGTATGCAGTTGCGCCAGGTCGCGTGCGTAAACCAAGTGATGACACTCCGTATAAGGTCTACACACCTTTCTATCGAGCATGGCGCACACATGGCTATCGCGCACCTGCTGCAACACCAAAGAACATTAAGGCACCGACTCCACCAGCTGAGTACCGTGCATTTCCAGATTTTGTTATGCCACACGATGTGCGCGTGATTGAAGCAGGGGAAGCTGCAGCGCTCAAGCGGTTTAAAGAGTTTTCTAAAAAAGGTCTTGATTCCTACGATGAGAACCGTAACTTTGCCGGCATTGATGGCACCTCAAAGATGAGTACCTATTTAAAGTTTGGTGAGATTCACCCACGCACCTTGCTGGCAGGTCTAGGTGAGAGCAAAGCACATGACACATTTCGCAAAGAGATTGCCTGGCGCGAGTTCTATGCCGATGTGCTCTGTAATAACCCAGATACTGATACCGAGTACTACGCACCGAAATTTAAAGAGATGCGTTATGACAAACCCGGCAAGCAATTTGAGGCATGGTGTGCGGGAAAGACTGGCTATCCATTTGTCGATGCTGCCATGCGCCAATTAGTGCAAGAAGGTTGGATGCATAATCGCACCCGCATGGTGGTGGCATCTTTTCTTGTCAAAGATCTGCATTTGGAATGGCAGTTAGGTGAGCGCTTCTTTGCCGAGCACCTAGTTGATTATGACGTTGCATCTAATGCTCATGGTTGGCAATGGACGGCCGGCACCGGCACCGATGCTTCTCCTTATTACCGCGTCTTTAACCCAATAGAACAAGGCCGGCGCTTTGATGAGAACGGTGATTACATCCGTAAATATGTGCCAGAACTTGCGCACCTAAGTGCGGCTGAGATTCATGAACCTTGGTTATTCCTCGATGGCTATTCACATAACTATCCAGAACGCATTGTCGATCATGCAGTAGAACGAATTGAGTCACTCGAACGATTGAAAGAGATTAAGGCAGATCAACCTGAGAAGCCTGCATAACCCCAGCTCCAGTTCTTTTGGCTTCATACATTGCAGCATCAGCACGTTCAAGTAAATTATTTTCTCCCTCATTATGAGCGTGGCCAATACTGACGCCAATGGTGATGGTGTGGCCACGGATGATAAATGGATAACTTAAAGTGGCTTGCAGGGCAAATGCGGCCTCTAAAGTTCTTTCGTAGCTGCCATTAATCAAGACACCAAATTCATCACCTCCGAGTCTGGCAAGGACCGCACCTGTTGGTAGTGAACGACTAAATCGCTGCGCCACTTGTTGCAAAATCAGATCTCCCACCTCGTGGCCATACTGATCGTTCACCGGCTTAAATTCATTGAGGTCAAGGAGTAAGAGCGCACCTTCTGTCTCTGAATATGTAGCAAGTTCTGCCACCAAACGACGACGATTAGGAAGTCCGGTTAATTCATCAGTACGGGCCAACACCTTCTCTTCCCCAAGATTTCGTGCCTGTCTAATCACTATTGTCATTCGGATAAAGGCGAGAAAGAGTGTGGCAATTGTTGGAATCAAAATATAGATAGAGAAGATTCCGGGACGTAGCGCCATGAGCGCAAGAAGTGTGGGGCTAATGAAAATCGAGAGTGCAATAAAGACAGGATGAATAGTGATCTCTAATGTGCTTGAGCGCTGCACGTGCCAAAAGGAATTAGCGATAGCAACAATTCCTATCAGCCAGCCATCATCGGAAATCTGACCAAAGGCGTAATTGTTATTAACTGAAAGCCACAAGTAGAACAGATCTGATGCGCTAAAGATAAGAATTCCAAGAAAGAGCAGCAGTGCACGCTTTTGTAGTCGATGAGTGATCACCGCTATCGCGGCCAGCGTAAGAAGTAATAAATCTGATACGGGAAAAAGTAGCGAGAAGAATTGGTCTTGCACATCAAAGATAGATTCTGGAAATACTTTCGAGAGAAAGGCGGCAGTGGCAATTGCTGAAATACCAAGGCCAAAGATTACTGAATCGAGTACTTCTATGGGATTTAAACGTCGCCCGCGCGAGAGAGTTCGAGGGATGGCAACCAGTAGGAGTGGGTAGAAAAAAACGTAACTAAGTTGGGCTAAAAATTGTGAAGCGTTGGAAAGAGGGTAGAAATCGGCGTAGCTATTAAGAAGTGAGCCAACACCCCAGAACCCAATAGCAAGTGATGTTGTGGCAACTGCGATTGGGTCATTGCTTAAGGGTGCTTGGGTAATTGCCGCGATTGCAAAGATCCAGATGGCGTTATAGACAATGAGATCAAGGACGAGTGAGCTGCCGTGGATAAAGAGTTTAAGAAAGAGGTGAAGCAGTAGAAGTACCACCGGAAGTAATCTGATGGCGCGATACACCTAAGAATTAAACAGGGGTGTTACCAGCTACTGAATAGGGGAATCGTTACAGCAGGTGAGCTATTGGCTTAGTAGCCCTTTTTACAGAGCAAGCCGGCTGATGATTGTGCATCAGTGACGCTATCTTTAAATGCAGCTGGAGCGCTGAGCAAGAGCGCCTTCTTTGACTCAAGATCTTTCACTTGGGTAGAAAGCTTTGATTTTGAGCTACTGAGAATTAACACAGCATTTGCAAGCTTTGAAAGGGCGGTTGCAAGTGCCTGCTTTTCTGCTGGAACAGTTGAGGCATTCATAGATGCCTGTGACTTTGTCACCTGCGCGCGTGCATTTTCATAAGCAGTCGTCACACTGGCAAGTGCCGCAACTGCCTTCTCAAGTTCAGCATCAAGTTCGGCAGTTTGGGCTTCGATGTTACCCACACTTTTTTGAGCCTTCACGGCGGCTTGGTATTGAGTAATTGCAGTCACGCACTCAACAGATAACCAGGTGAGTTTTGAGTTCTTAACCATCGAATTCTTGGCACACTGATACTTATAACCTGAGACGGAAATTTTCGCATTGAGCTTTGAGCAGGCAGTCCCGTTGCTAATCTTGGCAGCAGATGCGGGCGCTATGAAAAGTCCACCAGCGATAACTACAGCTGAAAGTATTGTGGCTGTTAATTTGCGGGACATTGTGATCCTCCGTCGGGTATGCGGTAATGGTAGCGATGCTGACTTAAATTCCCGTGTAAAGGCTCCCTTTCCAGCATAGAAAATCGTGTGAATTTTGATTCTCAAATTGCGTGTATGATTACCCCATCGAAGCACCCTGCATCGATGTACTTCCCCCAAAGTGCGCCAGATGGCCACTTACTTGCGAGTCTTATCAAGACCCTGATGGCCCTAGTTCACCTAGCTGGCCGATCTAACCGAGACGCGCTTGTCGTCTCGATTGGTATCTATTTTCATGTCTCTACAAACACGTAACGCTGCCCCCGGCAAAGCTCGTCGCGCCGCAAAAGGCAAGCCCCGCCACACAACTGCCCAGAAGGCTGCGCGTAAGACCGTAGCTGCTAAGCCTGCTGCTCGCGGAACTGCCAAGCGCAGCGCTGAATCAAAGCCGGTAGTCACCAAGTCAACTATTGCTAAGAAGGCAAGTACCGAACGTTATTCAGATCGCGAAGTTGTCACTAAGAAGGACGTTCGTTTAGCCGATCGTTCAAAGCTACGCGCACAACGTTTTCAAGAGCGCACCGCATCGAAGTCAAAAAATATTGAAGGTGCACCAAAAGGTAATCCAAAGCAGAGTCGCGAAGAGCGCACTTTCTCAAAGCCAGCAAAGGCATTTAAGGGATCTGCTCCAAAGCGCACCGAATCTACATCGCGTCCCGCAAAGCCAGTCTCACGTGCGGCAAAGTTTGTCGAAGATCGCGCAGAACGCGCATCACGACCATTTCGCCCAGATCGCCCAGAGCGTCCAGCACAATCAGATACCCGTCCAACAAATCGTCGCGAGGCAGTCAAAGCAAAGATTGCACGTTCTGATGATGGTCGTCCAAACTTTATCCCGCAAAAGCGCGAAAAATTTAATCCAAGTGCGCCACGTGGTGCATCAACCCGCAGTGCTTCATCACGCAGTGCCGCACCAACTCGCGATACCGAAACTTCACAGCGTCCAGCTCGTGATCGTCGCAATGATTCACCAGCCTATGCCCGCGATGATCGTCGTGCGTCAAAGACTCATTCAAATGTGGCAACTGATTTCGGCGCAGATGATAATTACATTTCAGTAAATTTAGCTGATGCCAACTTAGTTGAGGCAACACCTCTTTCTGAGGTAACAACTACTTTCCGTGACCTTGGAATCGC
>CAIXKQ010000002.1 GCA_903920065.1 uncultured Actinomycetes bacterium | reverse complement strand
GTCATTAGCGCCATTCCGGCAGCTGTTCAAACTGCACGCGGTGAACGAGTACTAGATGCAGCCTTTTATGGCCGCGCCCGGATATTAGGTAACGACCTTGGTTACAACACCATTGTGGGCGCTGGTTCACACGCCTGCGTGCTGCACTGGACACGTAACGATGGCGATCTTCATCCGGGTGAACTTGTATTAATCGATGCTGGTGTTGAGATGGAATCTTTCTACACCGCAGATATCACTCGCACTTTTCCAATAAATGGCAGGTTTTCTCCGGCACAACGCGCGCTCTACCTGCTTGTCTATGAAGCCCAGCTTGCTGGCTTTGCCGCCGTTAAACCTGGAGCGTTATTTTCTGATGTAAATAAGGCATGCCAAGAAGTATTGGCACGTGGTTTAGCCGATATGGGAGTTCTCACTATCTCGGTCGAAGAATCTATGAAGCCTGAGGTGGGTCTGCATCGTCGCTGGACTTTACATGGATCAAGTCACCACTTAGGTATTGATGTGCATGATTGCGCCCAAGCGCGCAAAGAGATGTACTCCGATGCACCGCTGCGTGAGGGCATGGTCTTAACCGTTGAACCAGGTCTATATATCCAACCCGATGATGAACTCTTCGCACCTGAATATCGCGGTATTGGTATTCGTATTGAAGATGATGTTCTTGTAACAAGTGATGGATATAAGAATCTTTCTGAAAATATCCCACGTCATCCTGATGATGTTGAAATGTGGATGAAGCGAGTCTTAGAGCGATAAATAGAAAGCAAAAAGTGGACGACTCCCTCGAAAAACATCGCCCACTTTTTGTGTCCCGTTACAGGCAATAGACGCCATAACGGAGGAAAAATAGAGGGTCTTAGGGTCTAGAAAGTAAATGAAAAGTGAACTTCTGCCGCACTAGCCCTGAATTAATTAGCTTTTTTGGCTAACTGACCAAGTTATAGCCTAGATAAGCAGCCAGTAAACCAAAAGTAACTGAGGTTAATAGGTTGATTGCAACAACCCTGTAGTGCTTGAGCTCATAGCCAAGATAGAGATCAATGATAAATGTGGACCACGTTGTGAAGGAGCCAGCGAAGCCAACGGCCAGAAAATCGTGCCAGTGCTCAGTTGTTGCAAAAGTTAGTCCAATAAGAAATGAACCGAGGATATTTACTATGAAAGTTCCAGCGGGCTTATCTGTAAATTTCTTGAAATATTGATCAACTAAGAATCGCGCTGGGGATCCGATAGCTGCTCCAAGTATGACCATGAGGGTATTCATGTTCGAGCCTTCACAACTTTTCGCGCGACTTTAAGTGAAAGGTGAGCGACAATCAAGGAGGCAACTACGTTGATAAGCAAATATGAGAATCCAGCTTCATCGGGTGCGACTGCCTCATATGTCACAGCCGAAAAGGTTGAAAGCCCCCCACAGAACCCTGGAAGCAGAAAATAGCGGAGCTCTGTAATTCCACGACGCTCCATCAACACTAAGAAGAAGATTGCTAAAGCTACTGCAAGCAGATTTGCGGCAAGTGTTCCGTTACCACTGTGTGGAATGATTAATGAAAGTATCCAGCGGGTGAGAGAGCCAATAACTCCCCCAAGTGAGACTAACCAGACCGCTTTCAGTGTTAGCTGCGCTTTTCTCGCTTGAGAAGACCGGCAAACATGCGAGCTGGATCGTACTTAATATCAACAACGCGCTCCTTCATCGGAATGATTGCGTTGTCAGTGATCTTGATGTGCTCTGGGCAGACCTCAGTACAGCACTTTGTAATGTTACACATTCCAAGGCCATGCTCTTCTTGAGCAGTGCGTTTACGGTTTTTCAAGATATCTAGTGGGTGCATATCTAGTTCTGCGATACGAATAAAGAATCGTGGGCCAGCAAAAGATGGCTTGTTCTCTTCGTGGTCGCGAATTACGTGGCAAGTGTCCTGACATAGGAAGCACTCGATACACTTGCGGAATTCTTGGCTTCGCTCAACGTCGACCTGTTGCATGCGTGCTTCACCTGGTGCTAAATCCTTAGGTGGTTCATATGCTGGAATTTCCATTGCTTTCTTGTAATTAAAAGATACATCGGTAACGAGATCTTTAATGACCGGAAATGCACGAAGTGGTGTGACGGTAATAGTCTCATTCTCATCAAATGAAGCAACCTGAGTCATGCAGGCAAGGCGTGGCTTGCCGTTAATCTCCATCGAACAAGATCCACATTTTCCTGCCTTGCAGTTCCAGCGGACAGCAAGGTCGCCCATCTGTGTTGCTTGAACACGATGAATGACATCGAGTACTACTTCGCCCTCGTTGACATCAACTTGTACATCTTTGAGACCACCGTCTTTTGCGTCTCCTCGCCAGATGCGAAGATTAAGTGTGCGTGCCATTAGTTGGAACCGCCTTTCGCAATTTCTTCTGGAGTCATGTACTTCTCAAGTTCGTGCACATCAAAGAGGTCAAAGAGCTCTTTGGGCAATACTGGCAATGCTTGTTCTTTAATATTGACCTGATTGCCATCAAAGCTGGCGATGTTATTGATCTGGCGCCATTTGTTATTCATGCCAGGGAAATCATCTCGAGTGTGTCCACCACGCGATTCTTCCCGCAATAGCGCCGACTTAGCTGTTGATTCAGCAACAAGGAGCATGTTGTCTAGATCAAAGGCTAGGTGGAATCCTGGGTTGAATAAACGCCCCCCAGAAACGGCAACGTTCTTACTGCGAGCGCGAATGTCGGCAATCTTGATGATTGCTTCTTCAATCTCGGTCCGCGTGCGAATAATTCCGATCAGGTTATGTGTGACTTCCTGCAGTTCAGCGTGAAGTGAGTATGAGTTCTCTCCACCCGCTCGACTAAATGGTGCTTCGATGCGATCGGCAGCGGCCTTAACTGATGCAGCAGAGACCGGATTGGCGCCCGCGCTCTTCAGATAATTTACGGCTCCCGCACCTGCTCGGCGACCAAAGACAAGAAGGTCTGTGAGTGAGTTACCACCAAGACGGTTTGAGCCATGCATTCCACCAGCAACTTCTCCGGCAGCGAAGAGTCCCGGAACTCCTATTGCTGCTGCAGTATCTGGTTCAACTTCCACTCCACCCATCACATAGTGACAAGTAGGGCCAACTTCCATCGCCTCTTTTGTAATATCAACGCCAGCAAGTTCATAGAACTGATGCCACATTGAAGGAAGACGCTTCTTAATCACTTCAGCAGGGATGCGCTTTGAAACATCGAGGTAGACACCGCCATGTTCGGTTCCGCGTCCTGATTTCACTTCTGTGTTAATCGCGCGAGCAACTTCATCGCGTGGCAGAAGCTCTGGCGGACGTCTGTTGTTATCTTGATCTAGATACCAGCGGTCTGCTTCTTCTTCATTATCGGCGTACTTATCTTTAAATACATCTGGGATGTACTTAAACATAAAGCGCTCACCGAGTGAGTTAGTCAAAATTCCACCCTCACCACGAACTGATTCAGTAACAAGGATTCCGCGTACTGAAGGTGGCCAGACCATTCCGGTTGGGTGGAACTGTAAAAACTCCATATCAACCAGGTTTGCGCCAGCTTTGAGTGCAAGTGCGTGTCCGTCTCCGGTGCCTTCCCAGGAGTTTGATGTGATCTTGAAAGTTTTTCCAACACCGCCGGTAGCAATAACTACTGCAGGTGCTTCAAAGAGCACTTCTTCTCCACTCTCGCGCCAGTAACCATAAGCACCAGAGATTTTGCCGTTTTCTTTGAGAATTTCAGTGATAGTGCATTCAGCGAAAACTTTAATCTTCGCTTCCATATCGCCAAACTCACGACCATCTTTCTGTTGCAATTGAACAATCTTCTGTTGCATTGTGCGAATAATTTCTAGGCCGGTGCGATCGCCTACGTGTGCAAGGCGTGGATATTCATGTCCACCAAAGTTACGTTGTGAAATCTTTCCTGCTTTTGTGCGATCAAAGAGTGCGCCCCACATTTCAAGTTCCCAGATGCGATCTGGTGCTTCTTTGGCATGTAGTTCTGCCATCCGGAAATGGTTAAGGAATTTACCGCCACGCATGGTGTCGCGAAAGTGGACCATCCAATTATCTTTATCGTTCACATTTCCCATAGATGCAGCGGCGCCACCTTCGGCCATCACTGTGTGAGCTTTACCAAAGAGTGACTTACAGATGATGGCAACGCTCAAGCCTGCTTCGCGAGCCTCTACCGCTGCACGCAAACCAGCGCCACCCGCACCAATAATCAGGACGTCGTACTTCTCTCTTTGCAGAGTTGATTCGTTAGCAGTCATATCTGTCGGCATCCTTTAGAAGAAGTAGAAGTTTGTCCAGGCGCCAGATGCGACTTGGCGAACGTAGATATCAGCAAAGGCGACTCCGGCAAGTGAGTACCAGGCAAATTGTTGATGCTTGTGGTTAAGCGCTGAAACCCAAGTCCATGCCTTGTATCGAACTGGGTGTTTTGAGAAATGTTTCAAACGTCCACCAATAGTGTGGCGGCATGTGTGGCATGAAAGTGAATAGAACCAGAGAAGTGTTGAACTCACGAGCAGTACGAGGGAACCAACACTCATATGTCCCCACTGACCTTCAATGTTCTTAAATGAAATTATCGCGTCATAGGTAAGAAAGACGTTGAAAATCAAACCTGCATAGAAGAACCAACGGTGTGAATTCTGCAAGATTAGAGGTGCGCGTGTTTCACCTGTGTATTTGGTGTGTGGTTCGGCAACTGCACACGCTGGTGGTGAAAGCCAGAAAGCGCGGTAATAAGCCTTGCGGTAGTAATAACAAGTCATACGGAAACCAAGCGGGAAGATCAAAATAATTAGCGCTGGTGAAAGTGCGAAGTTAAATATTTCAGCACTGACAGGAGTAAAGCCAAGAATTGTTGCTTCTGGCACGCAGGCTTCTGACAAACACGGTGAATAGAAAGGTGAGATCAGATGATCTTTGTAATAGTTCGCACCCTCGAAAGCTCTAAAGGTCGCATAGATAATGAATGAGAAAAGAACTCCAAAAGTAATAAGTGGTTGTAACCACCATTTATCTGTGCGCAGGGTGCGCTCTTTAATTTTTGCTCGCGTTGGTGAAAAAACACCTGACATGAATAACTCCCCTGGCGCAATCGGAAATAACTAGGGGTAAGTCTCCTCTTGCGATTAAAAATCGGCCAGCCGCATAGGCCCTTTAGGGCTATGAACTCAACCACAGAAGCTAAGAAAAAATGGCGGAGGGCGTGGGATTTGAACCCACGAAACTT
>CAIXKQ010000001.1 GCA_903920065.1 uncultured Actinomycetes bacterium | reverse complement strand
TGGCGCACGCGATTGGGCGATGGGTCCCAGTGTGATTGGAACACCTGGTGAGTCATGGCGAAAATTACACGAGCACGAACCTGAGTTGATTACAGATAAGAGTTCTCATGCAGAACTTATGCACGAGTGTTATGGAATTGGAATTGTGTCAAAGATTGCCGTGAAGTCTTGGCATAGATTAGATCTCGGTCGCTCACTACTTGGTCTGCCGCTCATTGTTCCCGGAGATGAAACTGGAAAAGGAAGACCACGTTTTATCTATGTCAAAGATGAACCACGTCTTGCTATTGCTGCTGTCTTAGAAAATGGTTGGACGATTGTGAATACTCATCTCTCTTTTGTCCCAGGATTGAATTTGCGACAACTACGGAGAATCAAAAAATGGGCGCTGCAGATTGCAGAAGAGAGTGGTACCCGCGCAATAATCATGGGTGATCTCAATCTGCCGATGAACATACCCACCCTGGTATCACCCTGGAATTCCCTGGTGCCGGGCAACACCTACCCCAGCTGGGGAGCCTCGATTAAGTTCGATTACCTGCTTTCCAAAGATTTACATCCAGGTGAATTCTCCGTGATGGACATCTCACGCACCGGGTTAAGTGACCATCTGCCTATCGGTATCCAGCTTTCGAATTAACAATTTTTCCCACTTCGGCTAGCCTTTATCTAGACCCCTTCACCCAACTTTTCGCTCTTTATTAGACGGAGGCACGACCATGACCACAACTGCAACTCCTACCTCAACTGTTACTGCGCAGTGCCCATATACCGGTAGCAAGTTAAACACCGCTGGCACATACAACACTGACTGGTGGCCAAATAAGTTAGACCTATCAATCTTGCGACAGAACTCTCCGGTCTCTGATCCCATGGGCGAAGATTTTGATTACGCGGAAGAATTTTCAAAGCTCAATATCAAAGCGGTAAAGAAAGATATTGAAGTATTGATGACAACATCACAAGAATGGTGGCCAGCAGATTACGGACATTACGGTCCATTCTTTATTCGTATGGCTTGGCACAGTGCAGGCACATATCGCACACACGATGGTCGTGGCGGTGCTGGTGCTGGTATGCAACGCTTCGCTCCCCTTAATAGCTGGCCTGATAACGGAAACCTCGACAAAGCGCGTCGTTTGCTCTGGCCAATTAAACAAAAGTATGGAAAGAAGTTGTCTTGGGCAGATCTCATGATTCTTGCCGGTAACTGCGCCATTGAATCTATGGGACTTAAGACTTTTGGTTTTGGTGGCGGACGGGCAGATGTTTGGGAACCAGATGAAATCTACTGGGGTAAAGAACAAGAGTGGCTGACCAATGAGCGCTACTCAGGCAATCGCGTTCTAGAGAAGCCACTTGCTGCGGTGCAGATGGGTCTTATCTATGTCAATCCCGAGGGTCCCGATGGCAATCCAGATCCACTTGCATCAGCTGCCGATATTCGCGAGACATTTGCGCGCATGGCGATGAATGATGAAGAGACAGTTGCACTGATTGCTGGCGGTCACACATTCGGTAAAGCACACGGTGCTGCAGATCCTGGCAAGTATGTCGGAGCAGAACCAGAAGGTGCTGCTATTGAAGAGATGGGCCTTGGCTGGAAGAACTCACTTGGTAAGGGAAATGGCGCTGAGACAATCACCAGTGGCCTAGAAGGCGCCTGGACACCAAGTCCAACTAAGTGGGATAACGATTACTTCAAGATGCTCTTTAAGTACGAGTGGAAGCAAACAAAGAGCCCAGCAGGTGCAACACAATGGATTCCAACAGATGAATCTGCTGCAAAGGCTGTTCCAGATGCACACATCAAGGGCAAGACTCACGCACCAGTAATGTTCACAACTGACTTGGCTCTTCGTATGGATCCTGAATACGAGAAAATTTCACGTCGCTTTGCAAAGGATTTCGATGCATTTGCAGATGCCTTTGCGCGCGCTTGGTTCAAACTTACTCACCGCGATATGGGTCCAGCTGTTCGCTACCTCGGTTCCCTTGTTCCAGCCGAAGAACTCATCTGGCAAGATCCGCTTCCATCTCGCTCAAAGCGAGTAATTGGTAAGACTGAGATTGAAATTCTGAAGAAGCGAATACTTAGCAGTGGTCTCACATCTGCGCAGTTGGTCACAACAGCGTGGGCATCAGCTTCATCTTTCCGTGGAACAGATAAGCGTGGTGGCGCCAACGGTGCTCGTATTCGCTTAGAGCCACAGATTAGCTGGGAGGCAAATAACCCGAAGGAGCTGAAGAAGGTGCTTGCAGTCTTGGAAAAGATTCAGGCTAACTTCAATAAGAAATCATCGAAGAAGGTTTCTCTTGCAGATCTGATTGTCTTAGGTGGCACTGTTGCCGTAGAAGCTGCGGCAAAGAAGGCTGGCGTCAAGACCAAGGTGCGTTTCACACCAGGTCGCACAGATGCAACTCAAGCACAAACAGATGTTGCATCATTTGCATACCTTGAGCCAACAGCTGATGGGTTCCGCAATTACAAGAGCGCAGCAGATTCACGCCCTACTGAAATTGCAATCATCGATAAGGCATCACTTCTGACATTGACACCACCTGAAATGACTGTGCTCGTTGGCGGTCTTCGCGCACTCGGTGCGAATTACGACGGTTCCAAGACAGGTGTGCTCACCAATAAGAAGGAGACGCTCACAAATGACTTCTTCGTCAATCTCCTTGATATCAAGTATGAGTGGGCTTCTAGCTCAAGTGATAACGAGAGCTTTGAGGCTCGCGATCGCAAGACAGGCAAAGTTAAGTGGACCGCATCTCGCGCAGACTTAGTCTTTGGTTCTCACTCAGAACTTCGCGCACTTTCAGAAGTCTATGCAAGTGCGGATGCAGAAAAGAAGTTTGTCGAAGACTTTGTAGCTGCATGGAGCAAGGTTATGGAGCTTGACCGCTTCGATATTTAAGTCATTTAAGTAATAACAGGTCGGTGAGCTGTTCTTCGCTAAGAAGATTTGCTCGCCGATCTGTTTTATTTATGGGCACATAATAAAAAGCGGCCGAGACGTGCTCAACTGCAATCGCCTGCAACTTAGCCCAGGCAAGTCGATAGACAGCAAGCTGCACCGCAGATGATTCACCTAAAGTCTTCGAGCCAGTCTTCCAGTCAACTACTTCAAAACCGTTACTGGTCTTATACACAGCGTCGATGCGACCACGCACAAGTACTCCAGCAATAACAGTCTCAAAAGGAACTTCTACTGCGAGGGGTTGTAACTTCGCCCAATCAGATGACAGCCACTTCGTTTTCAGGTCTTCGAGTTTCTGGTCTTGCTCAAAAGGTGTGATCAAATCAAAGTCTTCATCATCAAAGAGAGTCTTGGCATTGAAATGGTTCTCAATCCATAAGTGAAATGCCGTTCCGCGATGTGAGTATTCATCCATAGCTCGCGGCATTGGCCGGCGAATGTTCCGAGCAAGTTCTACTGGATCTTCATGCAGTGCAACGAGTGTGGAGGTAGAAAGACGTGGTGGCAAGGCAACATCTCGCGCACCTAACTTAAACTCTTCAAATTCAGCAATGATTGCTCGCGCATCTTCAACCAACTCCGCCAGTTCTGCCGGTGCTGGTGCGTTGAGGTCTAACGGCGCAGCTGACTCAACAAGTTC